>JACQIJ010000131.1 GCA_016198545.1 Pseudomonadota bacterium | reverse complement strand
CGGGTACAAACAGCGGCTCACGACGCATCGCCGTCGATTACAGGGAAACAAACCCATCAGATGTTATTATAGGCCCCGGCGATTCAATCCGGATCAAGCAGAAATTCCAGAAGGTCGCGGGAAACAGCGTTCTTATCGTGGGCGAAGTGGAAAACCCCGGACGTTACGATCTGATTGCGGGCGACAAGATGTCCGACCTTTTGCGCCGCGCCGGCGGCCTGACGGCGCAGGCTTATCCGAATGGCGCGATTTTCAGCCGTGAAAACGAACGCCGCGCCGAAGAAAGCCGCTTTCACGCGCAGGCGCAGGAACTGGAAGTAAAGCTGGCCGCAGCCATGAATCAGGAGAAGGAGCCTGACGAAACAAAAATCGCGACCGTGCAGAATCTGGTGACGCAGTTGCGCAACGCCGAAGCCGTAGGGCGCATCACCGTCGAGACGGATCCCGGCATACTGACGACCCAGCCGGAACTCGACATCCTGCTCGAGGCGGGCGACCGGATATACGTTCCCAAACGCCCGCTGACGGTGCGCGTTGCCGGCGAGGTGCTGTCCCCCGCAAGCCTGCAATTCAGGAAAAACAAGGATCCGCGCGATTACATCATGGAAGCGGGTGGATTCACGTTCGATGCCGACAAGGATCGCGTTTTCGTCATTTATCCCGACGGCAGCGCGCAGCCTCTTCTGGTCAATACGTGGAACCACACGCCCGTTTTCATCCCGCCGGGATCAACGGTCGTCGTGCCGCGCGACCCAAAACCGTTCGACTTCATCCAGACGGCAAAGGATGTCAGTCAGATTTTAAGCAACCTGGCGATTACCGGCATATTCATAGACGATATCAGAGATGGCAATTAAAGCCTGAAGAGCCCTTGACCGTCCGGGCCGCCCCCCGATCAGGATCCCTGGCCGGAAGAGACGCTGCGAACCGGTCGTTCACCAGAATTGAGCAGGTTATGCCTTCATTCTTTTTTTGAAGGAGAGTAAATCCCGGGCCGTGAAAATGTTTTTCATTTATTTCGCTTTCATCTCCAAAAACCGCAAGCACCTTCGCGCCGCAGCGCATCAGGGCATCGTGCCAGACCCCCGGATCGAAATGTTTTTCGCTTGTCAGAAGGCGCGGGAAGAAATGCATGTATGAAGATGAAGCTTCTTCCCGCGAAAACGGGTTATAGACGTAGCAGAGGATTACCAGGTCGGCCTGAAAGCTGTCGCGCAAAAAATCCCGCCCGTACAGAAGATTGGCAACCTCGATATCAAAGAAAGGACTGACGGCGATTCCCGCCTTTTTAAGCGCGCACAGCGCATAGGAAGCAAACATGGCGTCATAAGGCGCCAGCTGTTTTTCATCCTCATCGTCCATCAGCGCGCCAACAAGCAAAATTCGCGACAGAGCATCCGCCGTTCCGGGCGGCGCGCAATAACGCAGGAATCTTTCCCTCAGATTCAGAATTTCCTTGTCTTGCATAAAACTCTCCGTCAAAAGATGCGCCGTGAATGTAGCACAGATTGTTATCTTATGTCAATAAAAAACACTCCTCTTTTCTCAATTGTCAGCATTGCCCGGGATAACGGCGGCGGCCTGAAACGCACCCGGGATTCCCTGACGCGACAAAGTCATGGGGAATACGAATGGATCGTCATCGACGGCGCATCCACGGACGGCACGGCGGAATGGCTGCGGGAAACCGATGCCGCGTGGATTTCAGAGACCGACAGCGGCATTTACGACGCGATGAACAAGGGCATCGAAAAAGCGCAGGGGGAATATCTGATTTTTATGAATGCAGGCGACGAATTCGCGATCCCTGACTGTCTCGAAAAAATCGCGCAACTGCCGGACGCCGATTTTATCTATGGCGATGCGCTGGAAGCCGGGCATTACAAAAAGGCGCGCTCCCACGAAAAGATAAATTACGGTATGTTCACGCATCATCAGGCCATGATTTACCGCAGGGAAACAATCGGATCCTTGCGATACGACACGAATTACGCAATCGCCGCTGATTACAAATTCACGCTGGAGTTTTTAAATAAGGCGCGGAATATTTCGTACACCCCCTTCCCTTTGTGCGTTTTCGAGCAGGGCGGCATATCGCAAAAAGACGTTGCGCGCGGCAGAAAGGAACAGTTCCGTATCCGCAGGGAAACCCGTGCCTGCGCTCCGCCGAAAAACGCAGCCATATATGCCGGACAGACAGTCGTCATGGCATTGCGGCAGATTGCGCCGCGCGCGTACTGGCGCATAAAACAAAAAATCAGGTAATCTCGGAAAGCATTTTCGGCGTATTGCCCTGAAAGCGAGACAGACGGCTGGCCTGCGCTATTTCTTCCGAAATTTTTTTATCATCCCTGATAAAGCCATGCGCACGAAGCAAATGAGCAGGCAGAACGACAAGCGCCGCATACACAAAAAGCGATGATGGCTTACCTGTCATCTGGGCGTATCCATAGGCGCCGCCGCTGACCAGGAAGCTGGCGAGAAGAAATGAATTGATCTGCATAAAATAATCGCGATTCCGGACAGCGCGCATATAAAGATCCGTTATCTTTTTCGGCCCCAGCGTTTGTGCGGCAAGATTCACAGCTTCCTCCCGCAGCATCAGAAGATCGGCCAGATGGTACGCATCTTCGAACGCTTCTTTCTCGGCTACTTCTTTTTTGCTGTATTCAAGCATGGAGAGCATGGTACCTGAAAGTTTTAAATATGTAAATTTATTTCCGCGCACGCTGTTTTTGCACCATCCGGTAATACCTGTACCGGTCACGTGCCATCCTAAATCCCTGTTTTCCTTCGAAAAATCCGCCTTTCAGCGCGTAGGAATGAAGGAAAGCCGCCACGCCGCGGCCCGGCAATGCGCGAAACAACCGTTTCAGAGCCTGCCGCGCCGACACAGGGTCGGCCGGCCAGGCATTGCGGGCATTCATGCCGCGTTCCCATGCGGCATAACGTTCATGGCGTTCATGCCAGCCGCCCTCGTAGGCGTAATGCAGGAGCGGTTCTTTCAGGCATCCGATCCTCTCGCCTTCAAACCCTGTCTTCAATACGGGCTGGTAATGCCCTTCGATTTCTCCCATGCCCGGCAGATCGAGATCATCCACGACGGGGAATTCCATCATGCGGCGATTCAGCAGAGCGATCTTCCTGTTCCGCAAGCCGTGACGCAAAACTTTTCCATCCATCACATAGAGACCGTCGATGAAATATCCAGCGGCATTAAATCCAAGCCCTCCGATTTCCTGCGCCAATTCGCCCGTGACGACCTCATCCGCATCGACAAATAAAATCCAGTCATTCCGGAGAGAGAGATTGTCGAGGCACCATTGCCGCTTTTTGGGATAGCGGCCGCTCCACCGGAAATTCACCACCTGCGCCCCGGCGTCGGCGGCAAGCGCAGCCGTGGCGTCCGCGCTGCCTGAATCCACGACTACGATTTCATCGAAATCGCGCAACGCGGCAAGACAGCGCGCAATGCACTTTTCCTCGTTGCGCGTCATGACCAGGACGGAAACGGGAATTTTTCCATTCATGGCGCAGGGTGGACGCCGCGTAGCATATAAGCGAAATATCCCGCGAACATGCCCGCCAGAACGAATATGGGAAGGACGATCATGCGGTGCGGCCAGACCGGTTCCGCGGATGCCGCAGGAGGCTCGGCCATCTGCGCGGCGAAAGGCTCGCCTACGGCCAGAACCATGCCGATCTGCTCCTGATCCATCAGGAGCTGCGTCAGCACGCGGCGGTGCTCTGGATGCATCGTTTTGTCAATCGTATCGTGCAGATAGCCGATGCGGCGCTCCGTCTTTTCCGCCAGTTCCTTGCGCATCAGGCCGTCGGCCGCTTCATAAATCCGGTCGAGCATATAAACGGTAAAATCCGGATCGGGATGGCGCAAGGATACGCGTTTCAGGCGCGTCTGGCTGACCGGTTCAATGACAAGGTTTCTCTGCAGCCACAGGGCCATCTCCGCCGCCGTAGCGGGCGGGCGGGCCTGCGAAAAGATTAGTCTTTTGGCGCTCCTCATCCCCACGGCGACTTTTTCGTCGGACAACAGTTTTTCAGCCACGCTCGGTTCGCGCAGGATAGCCTCAAAGCGCATGAAGTCCGACGAATCGCCGGGGCCGAAGCTCTGCATGACGTATTCCATCGCAAAACTGGCATTATTCGGGAACAACGCGGAAATATCCGGTGTCCCGGACCGGGTCGTCGGCGCGACCAGCATCGACGCGCGGTATTGCGGCACGGCCATGAGCAAAAACAAAAACGCGCACAAAAAACCGAAGACCCCGCCGGCGGCAAGATACAAATTCGCCCGCCACAAATCCCGCAGGATATCGGCAAGGGTCGGTTCGCTGCTGAATGCAAGGGCCGACATGGTTATGCCGCAGCCCTGCGCCGGACGATCTTGCGGACGCGGACGATATCGCGGGCGCGCTCAAGCCATGCATTGATGGACTCTTCCGGCACGAAAATGCGCCCCGCCTTCACCGCGCCTTCATGCGCGCCATGCCATACTTCGCTGCTCAGACGATACGCCTCTATTACCTGCGCCAGCTGTTCGGCCTGCCCCTGCGGCACGACGGAACCGGCATGAAAATCCTGAATGATGCGGGCTGTTTCGCTTTGTTCCGGGCCGACGAGAATGCAGGGACGGCCCACGGCAAGCGCGGAATAGAGTTTCGACGGCACGAGCAGCCCCGCAGCATCGTTATGCATCGAAATCAAATGCACATCGCCGCTTTCCATCAGATCGCGCAAGCGGCTGGCGGGCTGCCACGGCAGAAAACGTATGTTTTCGAGGCCGCGTTTTGCCCGCTCCTGCGCAAGACGATCGAAGGCCGGGCCATCGCCGACAAAAACAAACTCGATATCGGGATAGCGGCTTAGCAAGATTCCGGCTGCATCGAGCACCGTCTGCACCGGATGAGCGCGGCCGATGTTGCCGGAATAAAGAATTCTGAATTTCGGCTCAGCATCGCGAAACAACTCGTTATAGGGACGCGCGCCGTTCACAGGCTGGGTATTCGCAGGCGGAGGATTGACAACCGTGTAGGGAACGGCATCCGGCATCAATTCGGCATCGGGCCAGTTGGGTATGACGGCAATGCGCCCGGCATCCATGCCGCTGTGCGTCAGATGGCGCGCCATGCACCGTCCGATAACCACGACCTTGTCGCATCCCTTCATGGCGCGGCGGGAATTAATCTTGAAATACTGCATCGCCTTCGGCGGCACGCGGACGCCGATGGCGGGAAGAAGGTCGGGATACAAATCCTGACACCAGTGCATATGTCTGCACTTCTTCATACGGGCAATTATACGGCCGGCCATCACGAACAGCGGCGGATCCGTCATCGTGACAATGAGATCCGGCCGCGACATCGACAAGCCCGCAACCAGCATCCGCATCCATATTTTAAGATAAAATGAAACACCCTTGTGCCGGCGGCAGGAAATGCCGATCCGCAGCACGCGCACCGCCCCATCGCGTTCCTTGCGCGACTGCGGACCCGTCGTGATGACTGTTACATCCCAGCCATCCCGGGCAAAGCCGCGCGCCAGATCGCGCAGGACGCGGCCCGTGGCCCCCCGTCCTGGCGGATATACGCGGTTAAAAAAGACGACCGACGGCTTGCGCATGTCTTACAGCAAATAAGCCCGCTTCAACAAAAAACCAGTTAAATGGATTGCCCTTGCATACTATAGGCAGAGTTTTTATGCAACTTTTCGACCCGATCTGCCCATAATGCAAGAAGAAGCAAAACCAAGCCGAAATCGAGGGACTTGAAGCTGGCATAAAGAAAAATATCGATCAGCAAGGGGCCGGCCAGCGCCGCGGCCAGCACGGGCTGCGATCGCAGCAGCCGCAGCAAGATTATTCCCATATGACAAAAGTAAAGGAAAACCAGGGAAAGACCCAGTAGCCCGGTTTTCAGCCAATAGGTCGTAATCAGACTGTGTGTAAAATTGACAATAACCCCACCCACAGCCGGAGAAGCGACCGTAGCCCCCCATCCCTTGCCGAACAATACGGTCCAGAAGGAACCGGTCAGCTGGTCTGCCACGGCTATTGCTTCGGCCCACCTCATGTTCAGGCCGACCATCGCCGTTTTGCGCGACGCTTCCTGCGCCACAAACGACACGCCATCCCAGCCTGCCCATAAAGCGAACGCAACCAGCAATACCGGCACAAATGCCCGTCCCGGACGATGGATAAAAGCCAGAAAAAGCCAAAACGAAACGGATAGTATAATTGCGCCGATGCTTGCCCGTTGCGTAATCAGCATCATTGCAATCATTGGAACCAGCGCAAGGATTAACAATGAAAAACCAAGGAAAACGCGCCGTATCGAAAGGCTTTCATAGACCTGCTGGAT
>JACQIJ010000130.1 GCA_016198545.1 Pseudomonadota bacterium | reverse complement strand
TCTCTACACTGCGAATCCATGAAAGCTTCCATCATCGTTTTTCCTGGAACCAACCGCGAGCCGGACATGGCCGCAGCCCTTGAGCGCGTGACAGGCAAGACGCCCGCGATGGTCTGGCACAAGGATACCGACCTGGGCGCGCCGGACCTGATTGTCCTGCCCGGCGGGTTTTCGTACGGCGATTACTTGCGCTGCGGCGCGATGGCGGCACACTCCCCGGTGATGAAGGAAGTGATCCGGCTGGCGGGCAACGGTACGCGTGTGCTGGGCGTGTGCAACGGTTTCCAGATGCTGGTGGAAACGCACCTTCTGCCCGGCGCGTTGTTGCGGAATAACGGGCTGAAATTCATTTGCAAGCATGTGAATCTGCGCTGTGAAAACGCGGATACGGATTTCACGGGCAAGATGAAAAAGGGCGATGTGATCCGCGTTCCCATCGCGCATGGCGAAGGGAATTATTTCGCCGACGATAAAACGCTGGACGAAATGGAAGCGAACGGACAGGTGGCGTTCCGCTATTGCAACGACAACGGCGAAGTCACAGTCGTGGCCAATCCCAACGGCGCAGCGCGCAACATCGCGGGCGTGTTTAACGAGAAAAAAACAATACTGGGCATGATGCCCCACCCCGAAAATACGGTGATGGACTGGCAGGATAATTTGACGGGTTTGAAGTTGTTTGAAGGGATTGTGGATTCGTTATCCTGAAACCGTCATGCCCGCGAAGGCAAGAATCCGGCAGAAAAGAAAGAAAAAGAAAGAATATGAACCACGAAGGACACGAAGACATCCAGACCAATAATGTCACCCCGAGCGAACGCAAGGGATCATGTTAATTGGCCGTGAAGGTGCGAAGAAGTGAAGAAATTAAATAATTTAGAATGCATTTTTTGTCAGATAGTAAGCAGAAAAGCCCCCGCCAGCATTGTGCATGAAGATGAGAAAACCATATCCTTCATGAACATCCGCCCCATGCGCGAAGGGGAATGCATGGTAATCCCGAAGGGGCATATCGACCATTTTACCGATGTTCCCGACGATCTTGCTGCCCATATGATGAAAATCGCGCAGAAACTGGGACGCAGCATCCTTGCCAAACTAAGTCCACGTCCGTTGCGGATCGGCTATGTCGTGCACGGATTTGGCGTTGCGCACGCGCATCTTGTGATCGTGCCGCAGCATAACGAGCACGATATTACATCGCTTAAGTTTTTCGAGGTCGTGGACGGCAAGATCGTCCCCGCCCAGGATAGCCTGCCGCCTCCGCCGCCGCGCGCCGAACTGGACAGGGTGGCGGAATTGATAAGGATTGAATGAATTGCTTTGCAACGCTGCGTCTTCGCAGTTAAACCGCAAAGGAGTCAAGGTATCCGGATTTATGTAGAGAGTCGTAAAAAAACGCCAGACATAAATCCGGCGTTTTTACTTTGAACAGGTTTATCTTAATTGGTTACGGTGACAGCTTGCCCATCGGAACAGGAACCACGACTGGCGCTGAGCTATTGCCGCCTGCCATAACCTGCGGAGGTTCGCCGTTCCAGTTCATGGCAGCCTGCGCCTTCAGGTACTCCACATATACTTTGGGGTCACCGAACGCTCTGATCTCGGAATTCATGCGCGATGCGTTGCCTTCGCCGGTCAGTACCTGCTTCTCCTTGTCTGCTTTCGCTTCGATGATAGCCGATTGAGCGCGGCCCTGAGCGGAAGCAATAGCGGCATCTCTTTCACCCTGCGCCGTGATGACTTTCTGTTGTGCGACGGCGGTGGCAACATTGCGCCTGTTTTCTTCTGCAATCGCCTCGTTCTTTGCACGGACAGCAAGCTCATTTGATTCCACGAAGGTTTGGGAATAATCAATGCTTGCGACCTGCAGGCTGTGCGGCTCAATGCCGAACAGATCCCTGACGGCCCTAAACACCTGCTCAGTTACCTCGGCTTGAATCTTTTCGCGCTCGCCGGAGATATTGGTGGTGTTCTGCTTGGCGAAAACGCGACCGGCGCGATCCATGGCGACGGGAATGATGCTGTCGGCGATAGATGTACGGCCCAGTGTGCCTACTTCGTACAGAAGATGGTTGATTGCATTTTTAGGAATCGTAAAGTTGAAGTTCAGATCCAGAGTGATGACTTGGTTATCGACGGTTTTGACCGTGAATTTCGGTATGTGCAGTGTGGTCAGGCTTACCTGAACCCGGTCGACAGAGTCAATGAACGGCATTTTCAAGTGGATGCCCGGTTCCACGGGTTTATCATGGACTATGCTGCCCATACGTCTGACGTTTGCCATCTCCGACGGCTCGACAGTATAGAAAGATCCCAGAGCGGTGCTTAATCCGAAAATGGCGGTAAAGCCCGCAGTCACCATAGCCCCAACCTTGGGCTGGTTCTTAGATGAATCATAAAATACGCTCATTTTTAAGCTCCTCTTTCACATAAATTGCAGCGATCCGGATAGTAGTATGAAAGATTATAGAAAGTCAACAGATTATGATTTGATTAGTCCGGGCCAAGAATTGTTTCGCGTTTTCCTGTTAATTTTGCAGTATTTAATAGATGCGCCGTGCTTGCGCGTGCATGCCCAAACCCTGTAAGAAGAACGGCATGACCATCACTGCCAAAAAAACCGCTCAAAAGGAATTTCGTGAACCGGCGGTCACGCCGGAACTGGCCGCGAAATTCGGCCTCAACAAGGAAGAATATGCACGCGTGCTGAAAATCATGGGGCGGATACCGAGCTATACCGAGCTTGGCATTTTCTCCGTCATGTGGAGCGAACATTGTTCCTATAAATCCTCGCGCATCCACCTGAAAAAACTGCCCACTTCCGCGCCGTGGGTGATACAGGGGCCGGGCGAGAACGCGGGCGTGATCGATATCGGCGACGGGCAGGCGGCGGTGTTCAAGATGGAATCGCACAACCACCCGTCATACATCGAGCCGTATCAGGGCGCGGCGACCGGCGTCGGCGGCATCATGCGCGACGTGTTCACGATGGGCGCGCGGCCGATTGCCAACATCAACGCGCTGCGCTTCGGCGATCCAGCGCATCCGAAAACGCGGCAATTGCTGGCGGGCGTGGTGTCGGGCATCGCGGGCTACGGCAACTGCATGGGCGTGCCGACGGTCGGCGGGGAGACGCAGTTTCATCCGTCCTACAACGGCAATATCCTCGTCAACGCGATGACGGTCGGCATCGCCGATCAGGATAAAATATATTATTCGCGCGGCGCGGGCGTGGACATGCCGGTCGTGTATGTCGGATCGAAGACGGGCCGCGACGGCATCCACGGGGCGACGATGGCGAGCGCAGAATTCGACGACGCGGCGGAAGCGCAGCGCCCGACGGTGCAGGTCGGCGATCCCTTCGTGGAGAAATTATTGCTCGAAGCGTGCCTTGAACTGATGCAGACCGACGCGATTATCTGCATTCAGGACATGGGCGCGGCGGGACTGACATCGTCGTCCGTTGAAATCGCCGACAAGGGCGGCATCGGCGTGACGCTGGAACTGGACAACGTGCCGCAGCGCGAACCCGGCATGACGCCGTATGAACTGATGCTCTCGGAATCGCAGGAACGGATGCTGATGATCCTGAAGCCGGGCCGCGAGAAAGAAGCCGAAGCGATCTTCAAGAAATGGGATCTCGATTTCGCGGTGATCGGCCGCACGACGGATACGCAGCGGCTGGTCCTGAATATGCATGGCTGCACATGGTGCGACATGCCGGTGCCGCCGCTGGTGAACGAAGCGCCGCTGTATGACAGGCCGCGCGGTACATATCCAAAGCCGAAGGCGCTTGCGGACGCGCCGGAAAGCGCCGGCATCATCGACGACCTGAAGAAGCTGGTTTCTTCCCCCAACCTTGCTTCGAAGCGCTGGATCTGGGAGCAGTACGACCATCTCGTGCGCGGGCAGACGGTCAAATGGCCGCAGCAGGCGGACGCGGCGATCGTGAAAGTGAGCGACGAAAAGGCGCTGGCCATCACATCGGACTGCAACCCGCGCTATTGCTTCGCCGACCCGCATCTGGGTGGGAAGCAGGCCGTCGCCGAAAGCTACCGCAATATCTGCGCCACCGGCGCGCGGCCGCTGGCCGTGACCAACAACCTGAATTTCGGCAACCCGGAAAAGCCGCAGATCATGGCGCAGCTTGTCGCTTGTCTCGACGGCATGGGCGAGGCCTGCCGCGCGCTCGACTACCCCATCATTTCCGGCAACGTGTCGCTGTACAACGAAACCAGCGGCAAGGCGATTTTGCCGACACCCGTCATTGGCGGCGTCGGCGTTCTGACCGACTGGAAAAAGGCGAAGGGAATCGCGTGGCGCGAAGGCGATACCATCATGCTGATCGGCGGGCCGGGCGCGCATCTGGGGCAGTCGCTGTGGCTGAAGGAAATTCACGGGCGGGAGGATGGCGCGCCGCCGCCGGTCGATCTGGCGCGCGAACGGAAGCACGGCGAATTCATCCACGATTTGATCGAACGCGATATCATCGCCGCCTGCCATGATATTTCCGACGGCGGGCTGCTCTGCGCGCTGGCGGAAATGGCGATGGCGTCCGGCATCGGCGCCGCCATTACGGCGGATGGCGATGAAGCCTTCTGGTTCGGGGAAGATCAGGCGCGTTACGTCGTCACCGCCACCAATCCCGAAGCCGTCAAGGCAGGCGGGATTTCCGCCGCTGTGCTGGGAATCGCCGGCGGCAAGCATATCCGCCTGCCCGGCGGCGCTATTGACGTTGCCGCGCTGAAGGATAGCAATGAAAGCTGGCTGCCCACTTATATGAAGGGCTGATTTAATTTTTCATAATTTAATATCTCTTGCTTGATTTTGCTGCAGAAAT
>JACQIJ010000121.1 GCA_016198545.1 Pseudomonadota bacterium | reverse complement strand
GGTGTGGATGTCCCACGGCGATCGCGTGACGAAACTTCCCGCGGGCTTCCGCATCGTCGGAAAATCCGAAGGCGCGCCGTTCGCCTTCATCGCCGACGACGACCGGCGCTTTTACGGCGTGCAGTTCCATCCCGAAGTCGTGCATACGCCGCACGGGGCGCAACTATTGAAAAACTTTACCCACATCGTCTGCGGCTGCAAGGGCGACTGGACGATGGCCGCCTTCCGCGCGGAAGCCGTCGCGAAAATCCGCAAGCAGGTTGGCAAGGGCAAGGCCATCTGCGGCCTGTCGGGCGGGGTCGATTCATCCGTTGCCGCCGTGCTGCTGCACGAAGCGATCGGCGATCAGCTTACCTGCATCTACGTCGACACCGGCATGATGCGCGCCGGCGAAAGCGAACAGGTGGTGGATCTGTTCCGCGACCATTACAACATTCCTTTAATTCACGAGGATGCGTCCGAGCGTTTTCTCTCCGCGCTCGAAGGTACCAGCGACCCGGAAATGAAACGAAAAATCATCGGCGGCATGTTCATCGACGTGTTCGATATGTGCGCAAAGCGCGTCGGAGGCGCGGACTTTCTTGCGCAGGGCACGCTGTATCCCGACGTCATCGAATCGGTATCCTTCACCGGCGGCCCCAGCGTGACGATCAAAAGCCACCACAATGTCGGCGGCCTGCCCGACCGCATGAAGCTGAAACTGGTCGAACCGCTGCGAGAACTTTTCAAGGACGAGGTGCGCGCGCTGGGCGTCGAGCTTGGCCTGCACCCTGATTTCGTGAAGCGCCACCCGTTCCCCGGCCCCGGCCTCGCCATCCGTATTCCGGGCGAGATCACGGCGGAGAAGCTGGAAATTCTGCGTAAAGCCGATGCGGTGTATCTTGAGGAAATCCGCAACGCTGGTTTGTACGACGCGATCTGGCAGGCCTTCGCCGTGCTGCTGCCCGTGCGCGCGGTCGGCGTGATGGGCGATGCGCGGTCGTATGATTACGTCTGCGCGCTGCGCGCCGTGACATCAACCGACGGCATGACCGCGGATTACTACCATTTTGATCATGAATTCCTGGGCCGTGTCTCCACCCGCATCATCAACGAGGTGCGCGGAATCGGCCGCGTGGTGTACGACGTGACCTCCAAACCCCCGGGAACGATCGAGTGGGAGTAACGGTGGCAACCTTCGTAATTGCGACAGTGTCTTTTCTTGCCTCTGTTCTGACTTTGTTTTCAGGATTTGGGCTTGGCACGATTTTGATGCCGGTCGTCGCCATCTTTTTTCCCGTCGCTGTCGCGGTGGCGATAACGGCTTTTGTTCATCTCCTCAACAATCTTTTCAAGCTCGCCCTGCTCTGGGAAAAAGTTGAATGGTCAGTTGTATTGCGCTTTGGAATTCCGGCAATGATTGCAACTGTCCCGGGCGCCATGCTCTTGACGCTGCTTTCGGAGATGCCGGAAATTCATTCCTACAGCGTTGCCGCTCTGAACGCTTCGATGACGCCCGTAAAATTGACCGTTGGGCTGCTTCTTGTCGTTTTTGCGACAGTGGAATGGCTGCCTGTTTTAAAAAACATTAATTTAAGCAGAGGATATTTGCCCGCTGGCGGCGTATTGAGCGGTTTTTTTGGCGGCCTGTCGGGGCATCAGGGCGCTTTTCGCAGCGCATTTCTTATACGGGCGGGACTGGATAAAAACCAATTCATAGCCAGTAATTCGGCGATTGCGGCAATGGTCGATATAACACGGCTTGTCGTTTACGGGTTAAACATCACGTTGCTGATGGCGCAGGTAAATGCCAGTTTGCTCGTCGCCGCTACGCTCGCTGCGTTCGCAGGAGCATTGGCGGGAACGGTTTTTCTCAAAAAAACGACAATTGAATTCATTCGAAACCTGGTTGCCGTGACGCTCTATATTCTAGGCGTTTTGCTGATAGCCGGGTTGATTTAAAAATGAAACTCAAGGCCGGCTGGAATGATCCGGGGGATTGACGTCGTTCTCTTTCATCATGCCCGCCTGCGCGGCCCAAAAAATTTACGTATTCCGAACCTGTCCCGCGGGCGGTTTTTCTGGTATAACGTTCCCCATGTCGAAGGTGAAAGTAAAAAGCACATCCCCGAAACTGTTCGAGGGGCGGGAGCGCGTGAAGGTGCGCGCACTGCTGGCCGGGCAACGTCTGAACCTGAAGGCCTTTGAAATTGCGCCCAAAATCGCCACGTCGCCGCTGGTCGTCAATACGGGGGCGGACGGGTACGCTGTCCTGTTCAGGTACGGAGCGGTCGTTTTGTTCAACGTCGACCCGGTGGAGGAAGTATCGTTCCTGTCGGCGTTGCAGGTCATCGTGCAGGATCCGTTCGAAAAAGCCGAATTCGACGAAACCGACATCATCATCGACGCCCGGGCGGACGAGCAGGCCGAGGATACGTTCGTGTCCCTGAGGGAATGCCGGGTCGAGCATCTGCAGGTCATCGCGGACATCATGGCCAAGAGCGTAACGCTTTCATATTACGAGAGCACGGTCGCGGGCAGCTTTGAAAAAGTCGAACACATGGCCGAACAGCTGAAACGCCGCGGGCGCAGCGGCCAGCGCAACCGCGATCTATTAAGCCATATCGGCGCATCGCTCCTGATCCAGAGCCAGGTCATCGGCCGCGTCGAGGTGGAGGACAAGCCCGACATATTGTGGGACAGGCCCGACCTGGAACGGCTTTACATGCAGATCGAGTCCGAATACGAGCTTCTGGAGAGGCACGGCGTCCTCAAGCACAAGCTGGACCTGATCCACCAGACGGCGGAGACGATGCTGGGCCTTCTGACCGACAAGCGCACGCTGCACGTCGAATGGTATATCGTGATTCTGATCGTATTCGAGATATGTCTGACGCTGGGGGAGAAGTTTTTCTGATTTAAGGCAGCGCGGATATGGCATTTTTCAGGTTAAAACCGGAAATAAATGAACGGCTCACTGCCGCGCGCCGAGAAAACGACAACGCAAATAGTAATCCCCGCATAAAACAGGGCCTTCATAACCACCGGCTGCCGTACAGCGAAGCGGCGCAGCGACCAGCGTTCTCCGATCCATTGCGCGCCGTACCCGCCCGCGCAAATCATCGCGGCAATAACCATGCCGTAAGTTATGACGGCGGGATGATCGAACCGGACAAGAGCGCGCGCGAAATCCGTCAGGTTTTCAAGGCTGGTCGCGCGGAACGGCGCCCATGTCAGAACGACGATTTGAAAGACGATAAAAGAGTGAATGAAGCGTACCCATGCCCGCCCCGCGAAATCGCGCGCCATATGAACCATCCCGAACGCGCGTTCACCCGTCAGCATCAGGCCGTGGATGCCGCCCCATATCACGAAATTCCATGCCGCGCCGTGCCACAGCCCCCCCAGCAGCATTGTGATCATCAGGTTGCGCATGTTGAAAATCTTAGACCCCCTGCCGCCGCCCAGAGGGATGTAGAGATAATCGCGCAGCCAGTAGGACAGCGATATGTGCCACCGCCTCCAGAATTCGGAGAAACTGGCCGCCGTATAGGGCCGGCGAAAGTTCGGCGGTAGGCGGTATCCCAGAAGCCGCGCGCAGCCGATGGCGATATCGGTGTAGCCCGAGAAATCGAAGTAAATCTGAAACGTGAAGGCATAAAGCCCCAGCCACGCCGTAACCGCGCCGATGGAACCCGGATCATCAAACGCTGCGCCCGCGGAATCGCCCAGCGTATCGCCCAGAACGATTTTCTTGAACAAGCCGGTAAAGATAAGATAAAGGCTGCCCTCCAGCATACGCAGATTCAGGCGCGGCTTTTCCGGCACCTGGTGCAGGAAATATTTTGCGCGCACAATAGGTCCGGCGACAAGTTGCGGAAAAAAGGCGACATAAAACGCAAAATTCAGGAACGATTTTTCTGCCTTCAGGCGGCCCCGGTACACGTCGATGGTATAGCTCATGCTTTGAAATGTGTAAAAGGAAATGCCGACCGGTAAAATAATGTCGAGCGTGCGCGCGGAAAAGCCTGCCGCGATGAAACTTTCCGCAAAGAAATTGTAGTACTTGAAAAACCCGAGCATGCCGAGATTGGCGATCATCGACAGGATCAACCATGTTTTTTTCGCGCGCGGACCCGCGACGTTTTCGATCTTCAGCGCAGCAAAATAATCGACCGCAGTCGAGGCCAGCAACAGCGAGAGAATCCACCCGTTATTCGAGGCATAAAAGAAATAACTCGCCAGCAGCAGAAACAGAATGCGCAGGCGCGGCCGCCCGACCATCGCCCAGCTTGCGCATAGCGTGAAAATATAGAACAGGAGATAGGTGGATGAATTAAAGGGCATCGGGGTAACGTTCCCTTATTGCCCGCCGCAACGCATCGCCGAACAGCGGCGTGAACTTCCCCACGCCCTTGCTATTCATATGATTGTGGTCAAAATAATCTTCCGATAAAAGACGATCGAAATCCACGCGGACGTAAGAAAATCCATATGATCCAACGGTCTTTTGCACGGTATCGCGCATGAAAGCGCGATAGATTTCCTTTTGCCGCAGCGTGGCGTACCGGTACGGCGCATCCTCCACCTCGTTCACGATCAGCCGGATGCCGTTTTTCCGGCACATCTCCAGAATCCCGACAAAAGGCCCCCAGCTTTCGGGGTCGGCGGCGGGAATTTCCACGCTTCCGTCATTCATGGCCTCGTTTTCCTTCTGCTTCCGTCTGTAGAAGGACGGATCCATCTCCGTGCGCAAATAAGCGCCATTCGTCTTGTACTGCTCGATTGATGCGATGCTTCCGTCATCGCCGTACCAGGCCTTGGCGTACCCGACGCCCGGCATTTCACGGTATTGCTTCAGCAAATCATCCGAAAACGAAGCCGGATTCCGGACCTCGTCTCCCCGCCCGTTGATCCGCAGCAGGGGAAGGGACATGATCTGTTCGATTCTGCGGTACAGCTTGTCAGCCTGCATCAACAGCATCAGCGGCGGCATGAAAAAGGCCTGGCTTTTCAGTATGTCATTCGGGCCGTATCCGAAGCGAAACAGCGCAAGCATGCCGTCAAATCCGACGGGATAAACGGCGTTAAGCGTCTGCTTTTGAAAATTCTGATGACCGACCGACCAGACGACGACCGTTCCCGGCGGTATTTTTCCGACAAGATCGCGGAATATCGCATATTGCATCGGCATCCATGTTGCCCAGTGCGCAAGATTGACCGCGCGCGGCCCGATATACGGCGCAAGCAAATCGGGATGGATATCGGTCAGGGTACGGCTGTCACCCAGAAAAATAACGTCGTATTCATCCTTATGCGCAAGGTACCACGGGATTTTCATGTCGAGGGTCGATGCGCCGGGCGGAACGCGGCTGCGCGCTTTCTGGTACATAAAATGAGCCATCATGCTTGCCGCGGGAAGAACCAGCGTGAAAACAAAAAGATAGACGGCGATCCGGCGAACGATACCCCTGACCATGAAAGCAATCTAATAAGACGGGACGTTCAAGACAACAGGATAAATCAACCCCTGCCGCCTTCTTTTCCGGTCGCGGCCTGACGCTTGAAGCCGCCGGGCAAAACCTCAACGCCGCAATAGATGCCCCGCGCCATAAAAGCGCGGCAGCGCCGCCAAGCATCTTCTATATCAAAGCGCGGCGCCTGTACGCGCAGCGTGTGAAGGCCGGTTTCAGCCGATGCGAAGCTTTCACTGGGCGTGACGAGCGGCCAGCCGCCCCCGAGAATGGCGTCATAGCGCGATTTCAGCCTGTACCAAACCACGGACATAAGAAAGTTGGAATGGTAACTGCCGAGATTGAGGGCTATCGTCCTGCCTTCGAAGAAATCCGGATCGAAAGCGGGGTTCATGCTGACATATTCGCCGTAGTCCGCGCCTATGCTCAAAGGAACATCGGCAGGGCCGTCCTTTTCGGCCCTGCCGAGCGTAATATCGTGCCCGTAGACCAGCGTCCCCTCGTAACCGAAGGATACCTGTTCCGGAAGCGGCCGAATAAAACCGAAATTCCTTGCATCCCGTTCGTCGATCATCAGGTAGTACCGGCCCGGATGGATTTTCTGGAGCAAATAGAAACCGTCGAAGGAGGTCGTCACACTTTTCGCAAGCTTTCCGTCCATGTCATAGAGCAATACGCGCACATTGCGTACGGCGCGCGGCTTTCCCTGATCGAACCGCGCATAAACCGTGCCGTCCAGTTCCCCGCCGTTATGGACGGGGAATTCTATCCGGGCTTCGTGCCCCGGCCGGGGCAATATCGACACGCCTTCCCGTCCGGGAACAAGGAAGGGATCAAAGAAGCTGTTTTCATCCAGCCTGACATCGGTGATGATCGTGGCAGGCAGATCAAAAAGAAAGGCCTCGCCGTTTTCGTCCGTTGTCCCCGCGCTGCGCGAATGGACGGCTTCGACGATGGCATCCTGTATCGGCTCATCCCCTTCCGAAAAAATCCCGTTGCCATCCCTGTCCAGAAAGACGAAGGCCGAGACGCCGCCCAGCTTGGAAATATCCTTGCCGCGCATGACGATATCCGGCGCATAGGGAGAGTAGGCCAGGCCGAAATCCGTATTCAGAAAAACGCCCAGATTGTTGTCGCTGTCGTAGGAAACCCGCGGAGATACGCGCATGTATTTCGCATTCCATGAAACAGAGGCGATGGCGCTTGTGAAATCGGTATCGGGCTTGTTCTGCAGGGTCAGATTGCCCGAGACGTTCTTCGTTAACCCCCGCGTCATGTTGAGGTTGTAGGTGTTGATATTAAACCCTTCCGGCTTGATGCCGTAATCGGCGCTGGCGCGCCAGTGCACCCGCTCCAGCCTTCCATTCAACGCGGTGAACCCGTCGAGCGCGGTGGATTGCGAATCCTCGGACTTGTTGATCGTTTCGGTCAGGCCCGTGCTGACGCCGATCCGCCCCGGGCGTCCGCCGAGCGTAAGACTGTTTTTCTGGCGGCTGTTGCCGTCTTCGTTCTCCGTATAGTCGGCGCTGGCCGTATAGGTCACAGGCAGATAGGGCAGACGGCCCCGGGCTGCCGCGCTGAGAGAGTACTGCGACGGTGTGCTGGCATCCGAGATCGACCCGAAATCCTCCTCGGTATATTCGCCACCCAGCGTCACGCTCTGGTCCAGAATGGAGCGCCGCGCCGTGACGCTGGCCGACAGCGGGCCGTCCACATCGGCCGTTACATTTGTATTCAGCAATGTTTTGTCGAAATAGGATGCCGCGCCGAGACCGACGAAGGTTTTCTGCTCGCCCTGTTGCTGGCTTGTCGAAAGCGTGGCTTTCATGGACGTATTCTGGTCCAGAGCCCACTGATACGAACCGTCCACGATAGGCGTGTATTTGTCCTGGCTTTCCTGCGGCGTGCGCGTCCACAGATTCGTAGCCGCCGCGGTTGCCTTCACATCATATAGGCCGCCGTCCGTTCCCGCCAGCTTGGGCGTGGAATAGATCGTTACGCTCTCCTCCTCTACCTCGCCCAGCGGGCCGTATTTCAGGATTCTGAAATCATTGGCGCCGCCCGTCAGGCGGACATCTTCAAACCTGTAACGCCCCTGAATATCTGTCAGGTTCTGCAAATATTCGCCGCCCCGGTAAAGTTCCGCGTCCCATCCGGGCGTAATGTCGCCCTCGATGGCCGTCGTCGGATCAGATGTAACGTAGGGATCGCGATTGGTAACGCGCAAGCCGACCCCGCCGCCGATATCGCCGAATTCGTATTCGCGCGCCTTCATCCGCCCCAGAAGGTCCGCTTTATCCGATTCCTTGCGGAACGCGGCCTGAACGGAATCGATTCTCTGCCCGCCGGGATCAAGGCTTCCGCCGGTGAGAATGCGGCCCGTATGCCCTATCATGTCCCCCTCTATGATGGCGCTGTAACTGGCCGACTTGCTGATCTGACCCTCGGCGCTGCGCTGGAATGATCGCGTTGTCTTTATGTAGGCATTCGGCACGCTCGCCAGATCGTACGGCTCGTCCTGCCGCGGCAAGGAAGGCGGCGGAAGATAAAATCGGCCGCGGCGGCGCGCGCGTTCCAGCTTTTCGATGGAAGGCCATTTCTGTTCGGTTTTAACATCCATGAACTGCGTAGCGAGAACGACTTCGGATTCGAAATCGAACATTTCCTCGAGAATCTTTCCTTTTAGGTATATGTCCGTATCATCGATGCCGACATCGCCTTCGGTCAGTCTGTATTCCGCGCCGTCGACATTCGCCGTCATCGCGCCAACATCGAGCCTGAATATTTTGTTTTTCCTGATAAACCAGCCCTCCGCCACTTTTTCAGCAGGCTTTACCTCGACGGCGAATTGCGCGACGTTGAAAAAATCGGACAATGACACCATGACATCATCGCCCTGCTTGATGGCGATGACAGGTTCTTCGAAAAGCAGGCGCTGCCGGTTGCTGCGCGCATTCGATTTCACGACGCCTACCCGCAACAGCAGAAGTTCACCGTCCGGAATATCGACGGCGTAGCGGCGGCGGCGTTTTTCCTCCGGGGTCAGGATATATTCGTCGGCCCGGTCGAAACCGGCGCCCACCTTTTCCACGAACTGACGCGCCAGACCGAGCAAATCCTTGCGCGGCACGACGGCGTCAGTCTCGGCCCGCGCCTGCGGACAGACGGGCGGAAGCGCGGAAGCCGCAATCTGGAGCAGCGCAAAAAGCGCAAGTAAACGCAGCCTTCTGCGGCGGATATGGCTGACAACCAGTTTGTTCATAAGTGGAATATGCGGCAAGAAATTCAGGACGAAACATCTTCCTTCATTAGAGCACAGCCGGATAGCGGTCTCAAGAAAACCCGTCGCTGACTTTTCCCTATTCAAACGTCTCTTGCCGTAATCTTCCAATATGCCGAAAAACATAATCAATATAAGACATTAAGGATGAATTAACCCTTGTCATGTGATAATGATTATATGTCCGCAATCCTCAGGCGTTGACCGGAGGGACGGGCACGGTCAAACCCTAGGGCAAACAAGGAGAAACCTTTATGAAACTTTGTAAAATCAGAAATACGGCAATCGCGGGGGCTGTCGCCCTTGGTTTTGCCGTTAGCGGCGGATCCGCTTGGGCGGCGTGCGCTGTTGGCACAGTCGGCACGATCGATGCGCAGGATCCTTTCACGATCCATCTTTGCGCTACCGTAGAAAACACTTTTACAACGGCTGTAGACGATGTTGCGTACGGCAATATCGGCGTTACCGGATGGAACGGCGAGTCCGGTTGTTTGATTATGGCCACTGACGGCACGTTCGATGAATCCAACACGGCCTGCCTGGGATCCCCAGGCGCGGCCCCGACCATCGCCCGCATCGTCGCTGAAGACAGCGGCGGCGCCCCCGTTCCCGGCACGCCCGGTCAGATAAACATCACCGGCGCATTCCCGGATCAGGAAATCCGCATGTGGTTCGAGCTTGCGACCACAACGAACGAAGTTGCCCCGCAAGGCCCGATCGCGGGCACCAGCCCGTCCATGTGGATCTCGCAGCTCGTATCCGAAACGGGCGTAAACGGCGTCAGCACGCAGAACGGGTCATGGACCATCACTGCGGCTGAAACGCCTGAAGCCCCGAACATAGCCGCGGCCGACACAGCCGCAGCCCTTCCGGCAAACTATTTTGCCGCCGATACGACGGCTGCGGGCGCTCTCGACATCCTGATGGGCGCGACGATTCAAACGGACTCGACCTTCGACTATACGGCGGGCAACCGTTATGAATCGGGCGACTACGAAGGAACCTTCGACGTCGTTCTGTTCTACTAATTCGCTCGACAAGAATTTCCGAAGCCCGCTTGCCAAACGCGCAAGCGGGCTTTAGGTTTATTGTGACATGAAAATAAACGAAACAGCGCGGATAACCGCCTGCCTCTGTCTTGCCGCGGCGGCCTTCTGCGCGCCGCCTTATGCCACGCAGGCCCAGACCGCCATCAGTAACGGCGTACCGACGCCCGTCACCGTATCGGCGGCGATGGACAACAATTTCGCGGTGGAGGCGACCGACGTCGATTTCGGGACTCTTATGATCACGTCCGCCGCCGGGGAGACGGGCGAACTGGCGATGGCGACCGACGGCACCATTAACGACAGCGGCAATACGGACCCCGTCGCAAGACTTCTGTCGGATGCGGCGGCGGGACAACCCGGCGTTCTCGGCCTTACCGGCGGGCTGCCCGATACGACCGTCTTCATCCGTTACAGCAATGTGGTGGACCTGACCTGCGTTTCAGGATGCGTTGGCGCAAATCCGGATATTATCGTTGCGCGCATCGTCGATGACATGCCCGGCCAGTCCGGCGCATGGTCGGTGGACGATGCCGACCCCGACGGCGACGCCGTCGCGGGCGAAGGCGTAACCGACGGCACAGGCGCCATCACCATCAATATCGGTGCGACATTGCGTACGGAAAACACCAATGACCGATATCAGTCGGGCGACTACGAAGGAACCTTCGATGTCACGCTGGAGTACTAGGTTTTTTACGGCGCTGCTGTCGGCGGCCATGCTGTGCGCTCTGACACTGCCAGCCGCAGCGCAGGAAATGATGACGGAAATACAGACGCTCGATTTTGGCCTTTTTTCACTGCGCGACAATGCTGCCCAGCACACCGTGGCTGTTGCCGCCAGCGACAATTCCTATGTCGCCGACCCGGCCTTCGTTGTCGCGACGCCGCCGCAAAGGGCCGAATATTTTTTGGAAGGGTTTACGCCGGGAACGCAAATATTCGTAAACGTCGATGACGGCGACCTGACCCTCGGCGGCGGCGGCGGAACGGCTGTGTTCTCATCGATAACCTATACCGTTTCGCCGGGAACGATCATCGCCGACGGAGCGGGGGAAGCTACCGTTTTCGTCGGCGCGACGCTGCGGACGATCGGGGATTCAAACGTCTATCCCAGCGGCGCTTATTCCGACAGTATCGATATAACATTCAGCTGGTAATCCCGTGAAACCGTCTTCGCGCAAATAACGGAATGTGATAGGAATATAAGGTCATGAAAAAAGCACGCTTTTTGAAAGCTCTTCTCGTCGCTGCGGTTTGCGGCATGCTGGCCCTTGCCGTAACGCCGCCGGCGCTGGCCGGTCTGATGATTATGCCTATTCGCGTGGCATTCACTTCACGCGACCGGATGCAGGACATCACCGTTATCAATGTTTCCAACAACCAGAGCGAAACCTACAGAATGTCATGGCTGAATGTCGCCCAGACGGAAACGGGCGATTACAAACGCCTGGACCAGCCGCTCAATCCGGAATTCGATCCCGAAACCGCCGTTCTTTTCAGCCCGCGGCAGGTTTCCCTGCCGCCCGGAGGAAAGCAGCGCGTGCGCATGTCGCTGCGCCGCCCCGCGGGCATGGCGGACGGCGAATACCGCGTCCATCTTTATCTGAAAAACACAAGCCGGCACAACGCCGGATCGATGTCGATGAACATAGACGGTCCGGAAGGGCAGGCCAGCGCCAATATCGGCATGGGCATGAATGTCGGCATCGCCGTGCCCGTCATCGTCCGGCAGGGAACCTATGATGGCACGGCGAGCATAGGCGCGCCGCGCTTCATACCTGCTTCCGCTGACGGTAAAAAGCCGCCCCTTATAGAATTCACCATAGAGCGCGGCGGAAAATTTTCCACGATCGGAAACGTAATGGTGTACTGGACGCCGCCTGACGGAGGAAAGGAAATCCTCATCGCGCGCCGGAACGCCGTCAACATATTCCACGAGGTTCCGCGCCGCCTGATGAAAATACCGCTGAAGGTCGGCCGCGTCGCAGGGGGAACCATCCGCATCGTTTTTGAAGGCGACGGACCGGACAAGGGCATCACGTTCGACGACAAGAAGTTCCCGGTTGGGGGCTGAAACCGCCCCATTTTAACGCCCCGCGCCGGCATCCGAT
>JACQIJ010000120.1 GCA_016198545.1 Pseudomonadota bacterium | reverse complement strand
CCGTAAAGGACCCGCGGACCTTGAAAACCCTATTTTTTTCTTCCGGAAGGTTTTCTGATTACTTTCATACACTTTTTTTCAGGAATGTTTTATGGACCCTTTCCACAGCCTCCCGGGGATAAAAATTGTCCCAAAATGCCCCGAATCGGCAAATTGATGATTCTTTTGTCTTTATGCTCCTATATAATAAGCGGCGAAAGAAAGGCTTTTTATGTTCCGCGACGCATTCGTAAAGCTGGATAGGATGGAAACGGAAGCCGTGCTGGAGGAAATCAATCCCGCTTTCACGGCAGGTGATTTCGATCCGTCCGGCGCGACGATTTTATCGCTCGACCTTGCTTTTTATCCCGGTTACCGGCTGTTCGAGATAGCGGATCATGGCAATGTTCCGCCCCTGAAAAAAAACGTTATATACCGTCCGGGCCATGTTGCCGTTCTGGATTGGACGAACGGACCGGTCTATGCGCTGAACGAAAAAGCGCCGATCGCGCTGAATGAAAAAAACGTCACGGACTATATAAAGTTCTTCCTTGGCTATATACGCGGACGTCACGGACGCTTCATCGTTGTGGAAAGCGTCGACGACATATCGTGGCGCGAAGAGCCGCCGCCCTCGGCCCGCAAAGCCATAGGCAGCGCTCTTTATCCTGTAACGATCCGCAAAGGATCCGGAAAAGGACCTTTCGAGCTGGATATTTGCGTTCTTTTCAAGGAAGCCCTGTTTCGCGCCAAGGCGCAGGTTACCGCAGACGGGCTGGTCAGCCTGACGGACGAAGAGCTTTTGATCGAGGATATGCCCGTTCTGAGCGACGCGTTCACCCGGTAGCGCCCCCAAAATTAACTTACGTAAAATGTATGTTAACGCTCTGTTAACAAAGGGAAAGTTTTTTGCAAGAAAAAGCAAAAAACTTTCCCCGCGGTAGCAAAGCGTTAATCTTCTTCCCCGCATAATGGTTCTTAGAGGGGAAAATTCCCTCATGCGGGGAAAGCAGAAGATCAGAGACGGGTTTCGGAGCAATGAAAAAAACGCCTGATAACATCGCCAAATTCAAACGGAAACAGACGCAGGGCTGCCGCATTGCTTATACGCTGAACAATACGCAGCCTGTGCGATGCACGCTTATCGGCGAAGAGCCCTTGTTCTTCATGGATTATGAGGAAGACTATTACGCCGACGACATATCGATGGAGGAGACATTCGGTTTACGAGAAATTGAGGACGGCCTTGTTTCTCTCCAGAAGAAAATCGAACGGCTTGATTCCCTGACGGAAGAATTCGCTGCGCCCGCCGGACGTTCCGTCGAGCAGTTTTTCGATGATGCCGCATTCATCACATTGCCCTCGCGCGAAGAGGACGCAATTCCGCGCGACATTGAAAACCTCAAGACGGTTTTGCGCAAAAGCAGGCTGGCCGCGGCTTATCTTGATTTTTCCGCGCCGTTCAAAACGCGGATGCAATATTCGCGCGAAACGGAGACGGCGATTTACGATCGCCGCAACAATACGGTCCTCATCAATCCGGATCAGGCGGAAGGAACGAAAATCCTGCTGGCTGCGCGTGAACTGCGCCGCGTATGGCAGCACCGCAACGGCGCCTTGCTGCCGCCGCTTCTGTTTCATCCGGAGCAGGCCATTCTGGTCAACCGCGCGCAGATCGCCGATCTGGATGTCAGCATGGTAAGAATTGCGTGGGAATTGCAACTGGCCGGTCATACCGAGGCGTGGGAGCATATAGAGAATTCCGGTCTGGAGGATCTGGGCCGTGCTTTCGCCCGCGAATCGGCGCTGGATTTCCGCACGCTGAACAACGGCGACGCAGCCAGCGCGGTTTTCGAAGCATGGTTCCTGTCCGAGCGATGCTGCCATGAAGATAAAACCCTCATCCAGCAGATGCTGGCCGACTATCAGGGTCACGTGTTCGAGCAGGGCCATCAGGCGCAAAGCGTTACGGCCGAGCTGATTTTCGCGCTGGGGAGCATGCCGTTCGGCAAAAATTACCTGGCTCCGTACGTATCCACAATAATGAACGATGCCATATTTACGGAAGTCCGCGACCGTTCAAACGCGAATTTTCTTTGGTTTATCAAATTCGAACGCTCATTCCGCGAAACGGAACGGGGCTTGCAGAAGGATCAATCCGTCAGACGCCGCGAACTTCCAGACGGCGAAACTCAAATAAATAAAACAAAACGGATTGGCCATGAGGAAACCCAAAATATCGTATCCCTGCCCGGCGGCAGGGAATCCGCCCCATCTTCCCCGGTACGCGCCGGGTCCGGAAAGCGCCGGGCATCGGCAAGAGGAAGAAGCGGCGCTGACATCATCGCATTTCCCTTCGGCGGACCGAGGCAATGAGCGCGGGGCAGCAGACATGAAAGCCGATCATGTCACGAAACGCGCGCACTTCCGGAGCCAGGCCATAATGACGGGCTTGAACGGTTGCGGCATGCAAAATTTCGATCTTACGAAAGCGGACGGTTTTCCATTGCTGGATCTGTACCGCGGCGATGGCGATTCTTTCCCGGATACGGCGCATGAGGTTCTTGCATGGGCGGCGGGACTTTTGACGCAAAGTCCTGCCGGGGCCGCTTTGTTGCGCCATGCCGCGGAAAGCGGCTGGAGCGCGGGCCTCGCCGACCTTCATAATGGCGGCTATTTCATCAACCCCGAAAGCCGCCGCATCCTTCTCGACAGCTTTTCGCTGGATGCCTCGGCGCTCGGCAATTCGCTCTATTTCCGCAACGGGATCTTGACGGGCTTCATACGCGCGCTGCGCGATATCTGGCATGAGGGCCGCGTCAGCGCGACCGAGGAATCCGGTTTTGCGCCGGAATATATTTTGATGATCGAACGCGCCCGCGCCGCCGACTGCGATACCGCGACCGTTCTTGTATGCTGGGAATTGCGCGGCGCGGGATTCCCCGATGTATGGCGGCATGTTCTGGGCGAAACGGAAGGCGACATGGCGATCGTATTTACGCGCTATCTCGAACGCGATCCGGGCGCGTTGTTCGACGGGGCGGCGCTGGCCTATGCGTTTCGCCAATGGTATGCGGATTCATCCCGCGTCGATGGATGCGATCACGAAACGCTGGAATCGCTCGACGGCATATTGTCGGGGACGGATTCCCGCAATCCTTTCGGGCGCGCAATGCCGGCCGGGACGGATGTGGAATCGCTGTCGGTTTTGCCGGACGGCATTTGCTATCTGGCCGGCCTCGGCGAAACTGTTTTGCGCGATCCGTTTTTTGCCGGCATGAACGATCCGGTAAACCAGACGCACCTGTTTCATCTGATCTATGACATGGAAGTGACGATGGTGAATAACGTGCCGTTCCGTGATTCCGCGCTGGCGCGCCGCATCTTTCCGGGCGCCGATATCATTAAAACCTGGAGATAGGTTCTTTTCATAAAAAAATCTTGCGGCGGCCATGCTATCCCGTTAATGTCCCTGCATGGACAGGGAAACGAGAGAATCCATAAAAGCCGATTTATGCGCCCAGCTGAAATATGCCGCGCTCGCCGGGGGCACGGTTTTATGCTGCTTCTTCGGTGCGCTGACGGGCGCGCTGTGGGCAGGGGCTGCCGCCGCCGCGTTCGGCGGGGCGAGCATGGCCGGCGCCGTCGCGATGACGGCAGTCGGCGCCGGCTGGGTCCTTGTCGGCATGAACATGGCGATGCGCGCGGCGAAAGCGTTGAGCGGAACGGCATCCAAAGGACTGATTGCCTTTACTCTTGCTGCGTCCACGCTCGGTTCCGGCGCTGCCAGCTATCATATTTCGGCGGGCTCGGAACTGGACCGCCGCGCTGCGCATGATTTAAGGAAAAACAACCTGCATTTGCCTCTGAATAAAGAAATGCGCGATGCGGTGGCTGCCGGGGCCGTGACGCGCGACGGGCTGGAAATGGAAGCGGGGCGGCATGCTCTTGAATTCGCGCGCCGTTCCGTACGGCAACAAAATCAGGAGCGCATTGCGCAATACGAGCATTGCCTCAGGAACCCCGGGGAGCACAGAAAGCTGGGGCTGTCCTGCGTCCCGCCCGGAGGGCCGGCGCGATGATTGAAGAGAGGCCGAAAAAGCTCCGCGCGCAGATAATAACGTTATTCCTGGCGATGTTTTCCGCCGGCGAGGCTTACTGGGGGGTGAAGGAATACATGAGGTCCGGAGACGCATTTTCAGCGCTTATGCCCCCCTTGTTTGTCGTCGCATGCGGCCTTGCGGCCGCGGCGGTGGATTATATGCCGCAGCGTCACGAAGCGCTGACGGCAAATGACAGGAACCAAGCCGAAAAGGACCGCCGCAGCGATGCGGAAAAGCTGGAGGAAGAGCGGGTCCGAAAAAAACTGGCGCTGCGCGGCGGTCTCGAGACCGCCGGGTTTATAGCCGCTTTTTCTTTGGCGGCCGCTGTTTTTGGCGGATGGGTGGGGCATAAGGAAGCGCAGATGCCGGCGCGGCAAGAGCAAGAAAGGCCCGTTCCGCAACAGGAGACAGGCGGTGATAAAACCATCAAATTTCAGACTCCTTACATAAAATGACTATGAGCGCTCAGATAAAAGAACAAAATGCGCAGGAACTCCGCGAAGGCCGCGCGCTCATCGGTGTTTTTCTGGCGGAGTCGACGGCTATGGCGGGCGGCTATGCCGCCGGGATCGACGTTTCTTCCGCCGCGCCGTGGATTGCGGCGCCCGCAACAGCCGGACTGGCTTTTTTTTTCGGCCGGATAGCAGGCAGGGGGGCCGCCGCCGGAATTGAAAATCCCGGCCTTGCCAAAGGCGTTTCAAGGCTCGTTCATGCCGTTATTTTTTCCAGCGCGCTCGGCCTGGGATTCTTTTCGTACGTGATCGCTTCCTCGCACCAAGGGAAATGCGCCGATTTCCAAAACCGCGTTCAGGCTCAGACAAAGCCTCATCTCTGAAGAGGGCACAATGGAACAAGACACCGGAGAAAAAAAGCAGCCCGCGCGGCAGTTCTACCTGCATCTTATCTCGGACGCGACAGGCACGACGCTGCAGGGCCTTGCCCGCGCCGTTCTGTCGCAGTTCGACAATATCGATCCGGTCGAACGGTTCTGGCCTCTTGTGCGCACGGAAAAACAGCTGGAACGCACTATCGCCGATATTACGGACAATCCCGGCCCCGTCTATTTCACGCTGGTCGACCAGGGAATGCGGCGCAAGCTGCAGCAAAGCTGCCAGAAGATAGGAGTGCCGTGCTTTCCGGTGCTCGATCCGTTGCTGCGCGGGCTTTCGGCGTGGCTGGGCGTTCCCGCAAAGGGCATCCCGGGCCTGCAGCATGCGCTGGATGAAGCTTATTTTCACCGCATCGACGCGATGGATTTCGCCATGTCGTTCGATGACGGGCAGAGCCTTGAGGGCATCGACCATGCGGACGTCATACTGGTAGGCGTCTCGCGCACCTCCAAAACCCCGACCTGCGTATTCCTGGCCCGCCGGGGCATCATGGCCGCGAACGTGCCTTTCGTGCCGCTGGTTCCTTTCCCCCAAAGGGTGCTTGAACTGAAAGGCCCCCTGATTGTAGGGCTGACCGAGGCCCCGGACAGGCTGGTCGCCCTGCGCAAAAGCCGCCTGAAGGCCGATCCGAAGGATGCCCGGCACAACAACAACGCCTATCTGGACCCCATAAAGGTCGAGGAGGAGGTGCGCGAAGCCCGCCGCTTCTTCGCAAAACGGGGCTGGCCGGTCATCGATGTCACGCGGCGGTCGGTTGAGGAAACCGCGGCGGAAATCCAGATATTGCTGCAGCGGAAAGGCGCACAATCCGCGCAGGCGGAGTTGCTGTGATGGCGGCGGCGCGCCTGATTCTGGCTTCCGGCAGCAAAGCGCGGGCGGATATGTTGCGCGGCGCGGGGCTGGCGTTCGATATAGTTCCGGCGGATATCGACGAGCAGAAATTGCTGCATGAAATGTTGCAGCAAAACAAAAAACCGGAAACCATTGCCGTCGCGCTCTCCCGTGCGAAAGCGCAGCATGTAGCGCAGCAAAATAGAAATGATTATGTCATTGGAGCAGACCAGGTTTTGTGGTTCGGGGATCGGATTTATTCCAAGGCTAAAACTGTCGCGGAAGCGCGCCGCAACCTGCAGGACTTTCGCGGCAAAACCCACCGGCTCATCAGCGCGGCCTGCGTGGCGTGCGGCAATGAAATACTCTGGGAGGGCGCGGCGCATGCGGATATGATGATGCGCAAATTCGACGACGCGTTTCTTGACGGGTATATAGCGCAGGCGGGCGACGCGCCGCTGAAAACGGTCGGGGGCTATGAGCTGGAAAGCGCGGGCAAGATGCTGTTTGAAAAAGTCGAGGGCGATTATTTCACGGTGCTGGGCCTGCCGCTGATGCCTCTGCTGGAATTCCTGAAAGGGCTTGGTCATGGCGGGTAAAACCCTCAAGGCGGCCGTCATCGGGTTTCCTGTCAGTCACAGCCTGTCGCCCGCCATTCACAATCATTGGATAAAACAGTATGAATTGCAGGGATTCTATGATGCGCGGAAAGTCCCGCCGGAACATCTGAAGGAATCATTGCTGCGCCTGATGGAGGAGGGCTATACGGGCTTCAACGTCACCATCCCGCACAAGCAATCCGTTATGGCATTGTGCGATGAACTGGACGATACCGCCCGCGCGATCGGGGCCGTAAACACGCTGGCTGCGGGCGGGGACGGCAGTTTCCGCGGATACAATACGGATGCGTGCGGTTTCATCGAAAATATCCGCGATGCTGCGCCGGGCTTCGATTTTGCTGCGGGCGCGGCTCTGGTGATAGGCGCGGGGGGCGCGGCGCGGGCCGCCGTTTACGGGTTGCAACGGGCGGGCGCGAAGGAAATACGCATTGCCAACCGTACGCACGGACACGCGGAAAAACTGGCCCGCGATTTCGGCGCGGAGGCGGCGCCCTGCGGCACGGGCGCGGCGGGGCTTAAGGATGTCGCGCTGCTCGTTAACACGACGCCGCTGGGCATGAAAGGGCAGCCCCCGCTGGGTTTTGACGCATCCATCCTGCCGCCGGGCGCAGTTGTGTGCGACATCGTCTATAGCCCTCTGGAAACGCAACTTTTAAAGGATGCCGCCGGGCGCGGCCTGAAAACGATTGACGGCCTCGGCATGCTGCTGCATCAGGCGGCGCGGGCCTTTGAGATATGGACGGGAATCAGGCCGGAAATTACCGTGGAATTGCGGGAAAAACTGGTTAAAATGACGGCATGATCGTCATCGGCATCACCGGATCCATCGGCATGGGCAAAACCACGGCCGCGAACATGCTGCGGGACATGAAAATCCCCGTCTTCGATTCCGATTCCTGCGTGCATGATCTGCTCGCGCCGGGCGGGGCGGGCGTCACGCCCGCGGGGATCGCGTTCCCCGAGGCCTACGATAAGAAGACGAAATCCATCGACCGGGGGAGGCTGCGCGCCGCGCTGGGAGGCGACCACGAGAAATGGAACCTGCTTGAATCCCTGCTGCATCCGCTGGTGCAGGGGGCGCAGCAGGACTGGTTGCGCGGCCAGAAAGGCAAGGGCGTGAAAATCGCCGCCCTGGACATCCCGCTTCTGTTCGAGACGGGCGCGGAAGCGCGCTGCGATTGCGTCATCGCCGTCAGCGCCCCCGAATTCATCCAGCGCCAGCGCGTTCTTGAAAAAATGAGCGAGGAGGATTTCGCCTTCCGCCTGTCGCGCCAGATGCCGGATGAGCAAAAGCGCATGCGCGCCGATTATGTTCTGAACAGCGGGCAGGGGCTTGCGGAAATGCGCAGGGAGCTTCAGGATATCGTTTCCGACATAAGGGAGAAATTCAGATGCGGGAAATCGTGCTCGACACCGAAACCACCGGGATGGAGCCCGCCGAAGGCGACCGGCTGATCGAAATCGGCTGCGTGGAGCTGGACGGCCATGCGCCGACGGGCCGCGTTTTCCATCATTACCTGAACCCCGAGCGCGATGTGCCTGCGGAGGCGACGGCGGTGCACGGCATCACGGCGGAGTTCCTGAAGGGCAAGCCGGTCTTTTCGCAGGTGTTCGCGGACTTCCTTGAATTCGTGGGCGATGCCCCCCTCATCATCCACAACGCCGATTTCGACATGAAATTCATCAATGCGGAACTGAAAACCGTCGGCCACGGCGGCATTCCCGCAAAACAGGTCGTCGATACGCTCGCAATGGCGCGCAGGAAATTCCCCGGATCTCCCGCGAGCCTCGATGCGCTGTGCCGCCGCTACGATATAGACCTGTCGGGCCGGGAGCTTCACGGCGCGCTTCTGGACGCGCAGCTTCTGGCGGAGGTCTATATAGAGCTTCTGGGCGGGCGTCAGCGCGGGCTGGGGCTGGATGCGCAGGAGACTTCATCGGGAGGGTCCGCCGCCGCGCCGCTCGTATCCCTGCAGGCCGCGAAGGAGAAAAAAGCCCGCGCGCCAAGGCCTCACGCCGCCGGCGCGGACGAACGGGCCGCGCATGCGGAGATGGTCGGGAAACTGACCGATCCGATCTGGGCGGACAGGGACGGTTGAGACATTTTACAGACCATGCTTCGTCGGCCTGACGGCCTCCTCGCAATGACGGCGCCTTACAGGTAATGGCCGATGTTTTGCGCCGTTTCGACAGGCTTGCTGCCGCTGCTGCCATAGGACCGGGCCGCCGCCGCGGTATCCCGGCGCGCGCGGTTGAAGGCGTCGATTTCTTCCGCGCTCAACGCGCTTTCCCGCGTATAGTCCTGGAAGCTGTTGGCCTTCAGCAGGTCGCCCGTGACGGCGTCCCGCCATTGCTCGCTGGGCGTTCTGTTGCCGTACATGATTTTCCCGTCCGCGCTTTTTTCAAAGACGGGCACTTCTCTCGATCCGTCTTTTTTCACGATGCGGCAATCGACGGGATCCTGCGCCAGGGCGCGGATCATGTGCATCTTGTAGACGGGATTTTTCGTCGCCCTGTCGAACACCGTTTTGGCGGCGCATATTTTGTCCAGGTCGGAAATGCTCATTTTCGAAAAATCCATCCTGTGGCCTTTTTCCGTTTTTGAGCCGTATTTCACAATGAGTTCATCCGGGTAATAGTCGTAGGGCATGCCGTTCAGTATATGGAATTGTTCATACTCGAATCCGCCTTCCACGTTTGCCGATGCGGCGATGCCGGGCGCGGGATCGCTTTTTCTTCCCTCGGGAAAGTATGTGCGGTGCGTCAGTTCGCCGTTTTCTTCATTGTAATAGCGGACGGCGGCCGTGATGCGGTCTTTGCTGTACGGTTCGGGATCCCGGAGCGCGCAGGAATCTTCTTCCTCGGTCATATGCCAGTGGCCCCGCGAAGCTTCCGCGCCGGTTTTCAGGAAAGACGAATATGTGGAAGGCGCTTTCGGGCCCTCGTCGTCGGGTATGATGATGCCTTTCAGCCCCTGTCCGGCCAGGGCGCGGGCCTCCTCTTTCGTCAGGTCATTATAAAGAGCGCCTCTTTTGCGCATTTCCTGTACAAGATCTTTGCCGGACAGGCCTTCCGGCAGCGGCGATTTTTCGAGATTTTTCACATACCGGGACGTCAGGCGCAGGATGTGGGTATGGCGCTGCCCCCCGTCTTCATACGATACTATCTTGATATCATTCATGTTTGCGGTCATGGAAATCCCCTCATTTTGTTGATTTTCGCCAGAATAGACGCTTTGTCTAATTTATGTCAACGTGTTTTCGTCCATTCCTTTGCGCCTTAATTAAGAATCCGCCATTGCGAGGGGGGGCCGTCAGGCCGACGAAGCAATCCAGCGCATCTGAGTATCGTGACCCCCCCGCCCAAGACGGGGGGTCCTG
>JACQIJ010000128.1 GCA_016198545.1 Pseudomonadota bacterium | reverse complement strand
GCCTGCGAGGCTTCGACCGCCCCCCCGTATCTTTTCCTGATGGAAACATCCTCAAGGGAACGGCTGATCCATTGATCAATATGACCGTTTTCAACAAGCTGCACAGCCTCCGCCTGCTCCTTGCTCAAATCCATCGCCAGCAATGAAGGACGAAAATACTTTTCATTGTTAAAACCGATAGATCTCGATGCTCTTTTTTTGCGGGAGTTCTGGCGGGGGCTGAGATGCTGTCCCTCAAGCCATTGCATAACTTCCTCTATGCTCCAGCGCTGGGATGGATCATCGTACAGGAGACCTCTTAGAAGCTCCATTACATTCCCTGCAAAATGCTCTCCTCCTGTCAGCGTTGCATAACTTCCCGTCTCGATTTTCTCCCGAATAATATCTTCATCGCTCATACCTGCGAACGGGTCTTTTTTACGCAGAATAAAGCTCAACGTTACGCCAAACGCATATAAATCATCCAAAATCGTACCTGCGCCTTTTGCGACAGGATCGCACATGGCGCGCTCAATCGGTTCGTAAGCGGCAGACTGCGAATATCCAGGCGGCGTGCTCAGAGCCTCCCCCAGCACAACCCTTTCAAGAACGTCCCCCCCGCCTCCATCAAACAGGTTTTGCGGGCGTATATTGCCATGAAACAAACCCATATCACGAAAATCCAGAAAAAGATTGGCCATCGGCTTTACGATAACGCTCATGATAGAGTCCTGCTTCAAGCCAAGGCCTCCCTGGTCCGGCGACTTCATCAATGGCTTCCCGAGAGTATTATCGTATACAAAACAGTACCGCCATTCCTTTGATGCAGTCCAAAAAACAGGCCCGAACGCGGAAATCTTGGCCAAAGTCGAATTCGTCACACTTCCATAGGCCGGCGCGGAGCGTGTACGGGGAAGAAGGTGCTTTTCGCAAATCATGGCAAAATACGGGATCGCGCCTGAATCATCTCCCCTGGCGCGCGCCGCATACGCCTTGACCGGGCCCTTATCAAGATGAGGAAACCTTTTTGAAGGCAGTATTTCTATTTTGTCATTAAAGGCAACGGCGGAAACATTTTCGGACGGCGGCCGCAGGGCGGATCCGGTCTGATCTGTTTCCGCATCAGCATCTATATCACCGTGTAGCACAGCCTGATCTGACATAATAAAGCCTTGGCAGGATCGCAAAATATTCCAGCGACCATTTTAATGGGGAGCAGCGCTAAAGTAAAATTAAAGACGCAGTCCTCAGGAGTTCTGGAACGGATCGCGGACCAATATGGTGTCTTCCCGTTCCGGACTTGTGGATAGAAGAGCCACAGGAGCTTCGATAAGTTCCTCTATGCGCCTCACATACTTTATCGCAGCCGCAGGAAGATCCGCCCATGATCGAGCGCCGCGGGTACTTTCCTGCCAACCCTCCATTCCTTCATAGACAGCTTCAGCCGTTGCCTGATGCGTCTGCGACGCCGGCAGGTGGTCCAGAATCTGGCCGTCGACCCTGTACCCCGTGCAAATCTTTATTTCATCAAAACCGTCCAGAACATCAAGCTTGGTCAGAGCGATGCCCTCTATACCCGAAATCTTGACGCTCTGGCGCACAAGCGCGGAATCAAACCAGCCGCAACGGCGTTTGCGACCCGTCGTTGTCCCGAACTCGTGCCCGACGCGTCCGAGCGTTTCCCCAATGTCGTTTGACTGTTCGCTGGGAAACGGTCCTGCCCCCACGCGGGTCGTGTAAGCCTTGGTGATCCCCAGAACATATCCTGTGGCGCGCGGTCCGACGCCGGAGCCGGCAGCCGCTTGCGCGGCAACCGTATTGGACGATGTGACAAAGGGGTAGGTTCCGTGATCGACATCCAGCATTGTCCCCTGCGCCCCTTCAAACAGGATTTTCTCTCCTTGCCTCTGCCATTCATCGAGCTTCTTCCACACCGGTCCGGCATATTGCAGCAAAGCGCCGTTTATCTGCATCAGGCTGTCGAATATGTGACGCATATTGAATGTCTCCGCGCCTAAACCTTTCAACAAGGCATTGTGATGTATCAAAAGCCTTTCGATTTTTTCCTTCAGCAAATCCGGATGAAGCAAATCGCATACGCGAATTCCGCGCCGCGCTACCTTGTCCTCATAGGCAGGACCAATGCCGCGGCCTGTCGTGCCTATCTGCCCCTTGCCCCGCGCAGCCTCCAGAGCGCGGTCCACTGCGCCGTGCACAGGCAAGATCAGATTGGCATTTTCAGAAACGAAAAAATTGGCCGGGGTAATATCGACCCCCTGCCCGCGCACATCCTCGATTTCCTTCATCAGGGCCCACGGATCTACGACAACGCCGTTGCCGATAACGGATTTCTTTCCCTTGCGAACGATGCCCGACGGCAGCAAATGAAGCTTGTAGGTTTTTCCGTCTATGACGAGCGTATGCCCTGCATTATGCCCACCCTGAAAACGAACCACTACATCGGCGCGGCTGGACAGCCAGTCGACGATCTTCCCTTTTCCTTCGTCGCCCCACTGGGAACCGATGACGGTTACATTGGCCATTGCCTAGCTTGCCTTCCTTGAAAACTTTTCAATGATCGCGCACAGATCGCTGATGACGGACTTCACGATATCGGCATTGTCCCCTTCAACCATCACGCGGATCAGAGGCTCCGTTCCGGATGCGCGCACAAGGACGCGGCCGTCATTGGCCAGCTTCTTCTCGGCATGGGAAATTGCATCCTTTACTTCCTGGCGGTCCAGCGGCTTCACCCCGTTTTCAAGACGCACGTTCTGCAGAACCTGCGGCAACGGCGCAAACGACCGCAATATTTCGCTGGCCGGACGGCCGTTTTCCTTCATCACGGAAAGAACCTGGAGAGCTGTCAGCAAGCCGTCGCCCGTCGTGCCATAATCGGACATGACGACATGCCCCGACTGCTCGCCGCCCAGATTGAAGCCGCCGGACTGCATGCGCTCTATCACATAGCGGTCGCCGACGGCAGCGCGGTCAAGAGACAGACCCAGCCCCTTCAGGTAACGCTCCAGCCCCAGATTGGACATGACAGTCGCGACAATGCCGCCGCCGCGCAAAACGCCTCGGTCCTTCATATTCTTCGCAAGCAGCGCCAGTATCTGGTCGCCGTTAACGACCTGCCCTTTTTCATCAACCATGATCAGACGGTCCGCATCCCCGTCCAGAGCCAGGCCGGCATGCGCGCCGTGATCGGCGACCATCCGCCGCAACTTGTCAGGAGACGTTGCGCCATAGCCATCATTGATATTGCGCCCGTCGGGCGATACGCCGATTGAAATAACTTCGGCCTCAAGTTCCCACAACGCCTGCGGCCCGACCTTGTACCCCGCGCCATGCGCGCAATCGATGACTATTTTTAAGCCCTCGAGGCTCTGGCGGCGCGGAAAGCTTCCTTTCAGATATTCGACATAGCGGCCTGCCGCATCGTCGAGACGGCTGGCCTTGCCGAGGTCATCAGGCGGCGGCAGACTTTTGTGCAGATCACTGTCGATCCTTTTTTCAATTTCCGCCTCCAGGCTATCGGGCAGCTTGTACCCGTCGGGGCCGAATAATTTAATGCCATTGTCCTCATAGGGATTGTGGGATGCGGAAATCATCACCCCGACATCGGCGCGCATACTGCGGGTCAGGGCGGCCACAGCCGGGGTCGGCAAGGGGCCCAGGAAAATCACATCCATGCCCATCGCTTCGAACCCGGCGGCCATCGCCTGTTCCAGCATATAGCCCGACAGGCGCGTGTCCTTGCCGATAACAGCCCGATTCGGATGCAGGCCCCCGTTATCTCTCTTTAACGCCAGAGCCGTGGCCATAGCCACTTTCAGAGCCATATCCGCCGTCATAGGGAAGGAATTGGCCCGCCCCCGGATACCGTCCGTTCCAAAATACTTACGTGTCATGCGGCAAAAATAGCAACAAATGGGGCCTTTAACAACAAATTACGGGGTTAAAGCGGACCGGATCAAAGACGTAATAATATTTCACATTTTGCTTATATAAAAAAAATTCTTGCATTCCCGTAACATTTATTTTCAATATCATTAAATAATCAAAAACAACCGTGTCAGGAGAGGCCTTGATCTATGTCCGCACCCCGTAACCGTGCCTTTAATGCAACTGCTGCAGCGGCAGGACTGCTGCTGACGGTCGCCCTCAGCTTCAACGAGGCCGGAGCTCTTACGCTGGACGATCTGAGAAAAGGCAATGTAGAAAAAAGCAAGACGCCTCCGGCCCCGACGCAGGAAATAAAAAACCTGACTGCGGAACAATCATCTTCCCGCGCCGTCATGATGATGCAGGAACTGAAGAGCCTTGATAAACACTTCATGCAGACGATCGTTAACCCGCCGCCCGGTTACAAGGTCGCAAAAGACAAGCAGGTTCAGCATGCGATAGACAAGATGATTGCCATTCTGAATCGGGGCATGGACCCGAATTACAAAGATCCCAAGGACGGAACCTCCCTGTTTGCCATGATCATCTGGGCTGCAAGCAACGCCCAGCGTCCCGACTTTGTCGAAACGGCTATAAAGAACGGCGCAAAGGTAAAGCAGGAATGGCTGATTGGAATGAGGCTGCCGGAAACGGAAAACATGTCTCTGCTTAATATATACGAAAAACCTAATGCAAATCCGGAAACAGCCCCCCCTGAAGCCATGAACGGCCCGCCGCCGCCCTCTGTGCCTGATGCGCTGCGCAGAAAGACGAAAATGGCGCCGATGGACCAGGCTTTACGCGCGCTTCTCGCTCAACAGACAAGCACGGTAGCCTATCTGGAAGCCGCGACCGAAATCGTACGCATCCTCCATAAAGCGGGCGCAAGGG
>JACQIJ010000113.1 GCA_016198545.1 Pseudomonadota bacterium | reverse complement strand
ATATAGATAGCATAGGATATTTCACCCAGCCACACCCCCGCAGGAGATCCCAGCCATCCCGCAGCGCGAGGATCCTCTGCGCGGGCTAGTTCGGCCGCAAAGACAATAATCCCGGAAAAAGCCGGGATAAACAAAACAGCAGGCGCCGAGTAATGCAGTAAAATCAAAAACAAGGCTGTAAATGCGATGAAGCCCAACCACGCGCGGGGGGACGGATAGGGATGTCTCTGCGAACAAAAAAGCCACAAGGCCATGCCGACAATGAATTCAGGAAAGATTCGCAAAATACCAAAATTGACGCTGAATCTGGTTATCGGGTTCTCACTGTCATTGTAATATGAAAAAAACCAGATCGCGGCGAACAGGGTCATGGACGCCGCCAGCAACCGGGCCGGCTTCAAACGCAGAAAAATCAGCAGCAACGCCGGAAACAGAAGATAGGCAAACCATTCAGCGCTGATGGACCACGACGGAATATTAAAACGCAGCGTCGGCTCGACGCCCCAGGCATGAAGCAAAAAAAGATGATTGAAAAAAGGAATAGTCTGGAAGCGCTCGACTTCATCGAAAATAAAGCCGTAACCGAGTCTGGTAAATGATATCGCCGCCATGACTAAAAGCGTGACGAAATGCAGCGGATAGATGCGGGCAAAGCGCCGGATATAGAATTCCTTGGCCGAAAACCGTTTCTGCCGGGCCGCCTCCACATAAGCATGAGTCAGAATGAAGCCGCTCAGAATAAAAAAGAAGTCGACAGCCAGATATCCTTTTTTCAGAATTCCAAACGACTCGCGTACAGACAACGGAAGGAAATACCCAATATGATAGATAAAAACCACAAGCGCGGCAAAAAACCGGAGCGTAGTCAGAGGCGCTATATGGGCGGGGTAGGGGCGGACAGACAGCGCATTTTCCATGCCACTCAGACTAACACAAAAAAATCAGACGCGTTTCGCCTTTTTTTCGCCTGCTGTGCTAAAATTGGGGGGTTTACCGCGGGTTGCCCTGCCTGATCATCAAGGAAGATTCAAATATGGACTCATCAATCGCCCGTAAGAACCCAGGAGGATTTTATCTTGCCGTTGGAATGATATGCGCTGCCGTTACGGCCCTGCAGGTTTTGCAATCACGGATTTTTTCCGTTGTCACATGGTACCACCTTGCCTTTTTAACCATCAGCATCGCTATGTTCGGCCTGACTCTGGGAGCCATCGAGGTCTACAGGGGCGTGAAGGAAGAGCAACGCCGTAACCTGGGAAAACTGTTAGGAGAATCATCCATCTCCTTCGGCATCTTTGCCGTTGCAATGCTTCTTGTGCAAATGTGTTTTCCCATTATCGACCGTAACCTTAAGACCATTGTCTTTACGTTGCCTCTGGTCGCCGGAGTATCGGCCGCCTGCTATTACTATGCCGGGAAGATCGTGTCTCTCTGCCTGACCCGGTCTTCCCTGCCAGTCGGCAAGGTCTACGCCGCAGACATGACCGGCGCGGCCTTGGGATGCCTTATGGCGATCGGAATGATGAAAATTGTGGATGCGCCTTCTGCCGTCCTGATGATCGCCGGAAGCATTATTGCGGCCAGCTTCATGTTCTACCGCCCGGGGATAAAACAAAGCATCATGGTTCTGATTCTGGCTCTGGGAATCGGCGGACTTGGAATCGTGAACGCATCAATGGACAAACGCCCGATCTACCCGCTCTGGACGAAGGGATTCAGCCTGAAACACGCGGAGATAAATTACGAGGAATGGAACCCGATATCGAGAATAACCGTTTCACCGCCAATCCCTGACCTGCCCGCTTATATTCCGGGGCTGAGCCCGATTTACAAGATAGAGGATATTGAATATCAGTACCTGCGCGTCGATAGCGCCGCCTATACGCCTGTCATAAAATTCGATGGCAAGAGCTGGGACGACGTAAGCTTTGTGGAATACGACGTTACCAACCTCGTTCATTATGTTCCCGGCATCAAGTCATTCGGCATTATCGGAGCTGGCGGAGGACGCGATATCCTGGCCGCGCTTTATTTCGGCGCAAAGCGCGTCGTGGCTCTTGATATAAACAATATTCAGGTAAAGCTCCTGACCGAGATTCCAGAGTACCGTTCCTATACGAATCTCTGGTGGCAGCCCGGCGTCAGGATCGTCAACAGCGAAGCCAGAAACTGGTTCACGCAGAATAGCGATACTTTCGACGCCATCCAGATGTCCCTGATAGACACATGGATTTCATCGGCGGCGGGCGCGTTTTCCCTGATGGAAAACAGCCTTTATACCGTCGATGCCTGGAAACTTTTCCTCGGCCATTTGAATCCGGAAGGACTGTTTACGGTCAGCCGCTTTCACAAAGACGCATCGGCCTGCAACGATTTATGCCGCCTGGGCACGATAACGGCGGCGGCGCTGCTGGAAACAGGAAAAACGGAGCCGTGGAGACACGTCTTTGTCGCCCACTCCGGCCAGATCATAACTTATGTGATAGGCCGCGATCCCCTGACGGAATCGCAGCTGGACGGCATGCACCGGGCGGCGGAAAGGCTACAATACACGATTATTGCATCGCCGCGGCAGAAAGCAATGAACGGCCATCTCGAGAAAATACTCCACGCGCGCAGCGAACAGGATATTACGAACGCGATCGCCGATCTGCCGTTTGACGTCTCTCCGACAACAGACCGCCGACCATTCTTTTTCAACCAGGCACGGATATGGAATCCTCTACAGGTCATCCGGCAAACGGGCGGCGGCATGTTTTTTCAAAACCTGCACGGGCATGCCGTTGCTACCGTTAACCTTTATGCAATCATCGTGTTTTCGTTTCTGGCCTCCCTGCTTGTTCTCGTCCTGCCTTTCAGAAAAGCGCTGAAACTGGCGCCGATGCCGTTCATCCGCGCCGGAACGGCATACTTCATGCTGATAGGGTTGGGGTTCATGTTCGTCGAAATCACCCTGATGCAGATGATGAGCATGTTCCTCGGCCATCCCGTCTATGCGCTGGGCATCGTTCTGTTCAGCCTTATTCTATCGACCGGCGTGGGCAGCCTCGCGTCTGAATGGTTTCCTCTGGACAGCCGGAAACGCATTGTGTGCTGGGCACTGACGATCGCGGCTTACATTATGATGCTGTCCGCATCTATCAACATTTTGATGGGAGCTCTCATTGAAGAATCGTTCCCGGTGCGCGTTGCGCTATGCGCTGGACTGATCTTCCCGTGCGGAGCCATGATGGGATTTGCCTTTCCGACGGGTATGCGCCTGACCGAAAGAATGTCGGATTCGCTGACGCCCTGGTTCTGGGGAATCAACGGGGCAGCCGGGGTAGTCGCTTCTGCTCTTTCTGTTTTCATCAGCATCGGTTTCGGATTGCCTGTCACACTGATGACGGCCGCCCTGTGCTATGCGCTGCTGGCGATTCCAGCTCTAAGACTTCTGAAAAAATAAATATACGAACGAAAAAAGCGGGCTTAAGCCCGCTTTTTCAAATTTTCCAGCATCATGAAAAATCAGCCACCGCGCTGCGCGCCCTTGCGGATGGTTGGTTTCTTGCCGCCACCCTCGCCGCCGCCAGACGGCTTTTTGCCGCCTTTGTCAGCTTTCGGACCCGCGCCTTCCGCGGAAGGGGCTTTCGTCTTCTTCGTTTTCAGCTCCCCGTCCTCTCCCACTTCAGTTTTTTCAACGATTTCATCGCCGCCCGGAACGGGACCGCTGTCCTGTCCCTTCGCAGAAACATCGCGGTCGACCAGTTCGACAATCGCCATCGGCGCAGCATCGCCATAGCGGAAGCCGGCTTTCAGAACGCGGGTATAGCCGCCCTTGCGCGCCTTGTAACGATCGGCAATAGGACCAAAGAGCTTCGCCACCTGCGTTTCATCGCGCATGACGGAAATGGCCAGACGACGGTTGGACATGCCGCCCTTCTTACCCAGCGTAATCAACTTTTCAACAAAGGGGCGAAGCTCCTTTGCCTTTGGCAGGGTGGTTTCAATCTGCTCATGCTTGATCAGCGCAGCAGCCATATTGGCGAACATCGCCTTTCTGTGCGCGGACGTGCGGTTCAGTTTCCGGTGTTTCATGCCATGTCTCATCGTAGTCTTTCCTTTCCATCACTGCGGCCTCAACAGGTGAGAACCATTTCGTTTTCCGCCGGCATCTTCCTTTCGTCCGATAGAAGGCGGAGGCGGGCACGACGCCCGGTCTCATAAATCCGTTAGAACGGATCCTCCATCTTGCGGGCCATGTCCTCGATATTCTCGGGCGGCCAGCCTTCGATCTGCATGCCTAGGTGCAGACCCATAGTGGTCAGAACCTCCTTGATTTCATTCAGCGACTTGCGGCCGAAGTTCGGCGTACGCAACATGTCGCCTTCGCTCTTCTGCACCAGGTCGCCGATATAAATGATGTTGTCGTTCTTCAGGCAATTCGCCGAACGCACCGACAGCTCCAGCTCCTCGACCTTGCGCAGAAGGTTGCGGTTGAACGGAAGCGCGCTGTCTTCTTTCTTCGACGTCATTTCCTGCGGCTCATCGAAGTTTATGAAGACGGCCAGTTGGTCCTGCATGATGCGCGCAGCATAGGCCACGGCGTCTTCTGGCGTAATAACGCCGTTCGTTTCGATGTGCAGCGTCAGCTTGTCGTAGTCCGTAATCTGGCCAACCCGGGTATCCTCAACCTCATAGGTAACCTTGCGAACCGGAGAAAAAACGCTGTCCACAGGGATCAGGCCGACGGGGGATTCTTCCGGGCGGTTCATCGCAGCCGGGCAGTAACCCTTGCCCGTATTGACCGTCATTTCCATGTTTAGTTTTGCGCCCTTATCAAGCGTACAGATGACCAGATCCGGATTCATGATTTCAATATCGGCTCCGGCTTCGATCATGCCTGCCGTCACTTCACATGGCCCTTCGGCGTGCAGACGCATCTTTTTCGGTCCCTCAACGTGCATGCGGACAGCCAGCGCCTTGATGTTCAGGATGATGTCTGTGACATCTTCACGAACGCCTTCAATGGAAGAAAACTCGTGCAGAACGCCGTCGATCTGCACCGAGGTCACCGCCGCGCCCTGAAGCGAGGACAGGAGAATACGGCGCAGCGCGTTGCCGAGCGTCAGGCCAAAGCCGCGCTCCAGCGGTTCGGCAACGATTTTGCCTATGCATTTCGGGTCCGTGCCGTGCGCGATTTCCGCTTTTTCCGGCTTGATAAGTTCTTTCCAGTTTTTCTGTATCACAGTCTTCGTCCTTTCTTGTTAACGTCATCCGGTTCTTAGCCGGCCTCTGGTTAATGGCCGTGCGGAAAACCCGCGCGGCCGGATTCGTTACACGCGGCGGCGCTTGCGCGGGCGGCAGCCGTTGTGCGGCACCGGCGTGATGTCGGTAATGTTGCGGATGGTGAAGCCGACGGCCTGCAGGGCGCGCAGGGCGGACTCGCGGCCCGTTCCGGGGCCCTTCACCAAAACCGTCACTTCGCGCATGCCATGTTCCATAGCCTTGCGCCCGGCATCGTCCGCCGCCATCTGCGCCGCGTAGGGAGTCGATTTCCGCGACCCCTTGAAGCCCATCAGGCCGGCCGACGACCAGGATACCGTGTTGCCCTGCGCGTCGCTGATCGTGACGATCGTGTTATTGAAACTTGCGTTCACGTGGGCCACGCCCGAGGTGATGTTTTTCTTCGTCTTTTTCTTT
>JACQIJ010000112.1 GCA_016198545.1 Pseudomonadota bacterium | reverse complement strand
GGTTTCTCTATAACATCCGCCGCCAAGTTTTCGCAGACCGCGCGGTACGCGAAGCCCTTGACTACGACTATGACTTTGAATGGTCGAACAAACAATTCGCCTACGGCGCGTATAAACGTACGCGCAGCTATTTCGCCAACTCCGATCTGGAAGCACGGAATCTGCCCGAGGGGGGTGAACTGGAAATACTGGAAAAATTCCGCAGACGCGTGCCGGATGAAGTTTTCACTGCCGCGTACAATCCCCCTTCCGCCGACGGCAGCGGCAACAACCGCGCCAACATGAAAAAGGCAGCGGATGTCCTGGAGAAAGCAGGATACAAACTCGGCGCAGACGGCGTGCGCGTCAACGACAAGGGCTTTCGTCTGGAATTTGAAATCATAGATACGAACCCGGCATTTGAACGCTGGGTTCTGCCTTTTGTCGCAAACCTGAAGAAAATCGGGGTCAAGTCATCCTTCCGCGTGGTCGATCCGGCGCAATACCAGAACCGCATGAACGAATTCGACTACGATATGACTGTCGGCGGCTTCGCCCAATCGGATTCCCCCGGCAACGAGCAGCGCGACTTCTGGGGATCGGAAAAAGCGGACATGCCGGGATCGCGCAACTACATCGGCATTAAAAATCCGGCCGTGGATGAACTGGTCGAAATGATCATACAGGCCAAAAACCGCGAGGATCTCGTCTCGCACGTCCACGCGCTCGACCGCGTTCTGCAATGGAATTATTACGTGATACCGCAATGGCACATCGCGCACTGGCGCCTTGCCTGGGCAAAAAAGCTGAAGCATCCGGAGCATCTGTCACACATTTCTCCCGGTATTACAGACACATGGTGGGTACAGGAATGAAATGAAGACCGCCATCATTATTCCCGCACGGTACGGCTCGACGCGCTTTCCCGGAAAGCCGCTGGCGGATATCGACGGCAAAACCATGCTCCAGCGCGTTGTCGAGATCGGGCGGCGCGCAGCGGCTACGAATAACAGCACATCGTTTTTTGTCGCAACTGACGATACGCGCATCGCGGACCACTGCGCAGCCATAGGCGCGCCATGCATCATGACTTCCTCAGATTGCCCGACCGGATCCGACAGGGTTCTCGAAGCTGCCGCAAAAGCGGGGGCGCATTTTGACGTGTTGATAAGCCTTCAGGGGGACGCTCCTTTCACGCCCGCGGAAGCCGTCATACGCATGATTGAGGCCTTTGAGGAGAACCCGCGGCATGAAGTCGTTACGCCGGTCGTACGCCTGCGCTGGACGGAACTTGACGCCCTGCGCAAGGCCAAGAAAAAAACGCCATTTAGCGGCACAACGGCCATCATTGACGAAGGCGGGCGCGCGATCTGGTTTTCCAAGAACATCATTCCCGCCATCCGTAAGGAAGATGGGCTGCGCAGGCAAAGCGAATATTCGCCCGCTTACCAGCACATGGGCCTGTATGCCTACCGCACGGATATACTGGAAAAATTCGTCAGCCTGCGGCAGGGATATTATGAGACGCTGGAAGGCTTGGAGCAGCTGCGTTTCATCGAAAACGGAATTTCCATTCACGCGGTAATTCTCGCCGTTGGCGCAGGGACAGCGCAAGCCGGCATCGATTCTCCTGAAGATCTGAAGCGCGCGAAAAAATTCCTGAAGATGGTAAAATGACTACGCTCATCATCGCGCGGCATGGAAACACCTTCAATGACGGCGAAACGCCGCGCCGCATCGGCGGACGGACCGATATGCCCCTGACGGAAAAAGGACGCGAACAGGCGCGGGTTATCGGAACATGGCTCAAACAAAATGGATTCGATACAGACGCCGCTTTCTGTTCGCGCCTGTCGCGGACGAAAGAGACGGCGCAAATCGCTATGCGCGAAGCCGGTTGTTCCATTGCACCGCAAGCGTTGGCGATGTTCGATGAAATCGATTATGGCCCCGATGAAAACAAAACCGAAGATGAGGCAATCGCCCGAATCGGCGCAACCGCCATAAAGCAGTGGGATGAAAGCGGCGTTGTGCCGCCGGGGTGGCGCGCAGATCCGATCGCCATCATTGAAAACTGGATTTCTTTTGGAAAAAAAATCGTTCAGGGCTACCCTAAAAAAACAATTTTTGCCGTTACATCAAACGGCATCGCCCGCTTCGCGCCTCACATGACGGGAGATTTCGATTCATTCAAAACCCGACATAAAATAAAAATTTCCACGGGGCGCATCTGCGTTCTCGAACACGATGGGAAAGTCTGGAATACAACGAAATGGAATATAGATCCGAAAGAACGCTAGGATCCCACTTTGTCTTTCGGCAGCGGCGTAACGCCGTAGGCATCGGGTCCATGCCCCAGAAACGGCCCGCATATGAAATCGCAACCCGCATTAAGCGTGGCGGCAAACTCTTCCTTGGCGCGCACAGCCGAGGCAATGCTTTTGATGCCCTTGCTCTTGCAAAAATCCGCGCTTTTTTTCATTGAGCCCCCCAATATCCCGGAGCTGTAGCCGGCGCAGCTCAGGACATAGACCTGCGGCTTGAAGCCGGAAAACGAGTAATCCTGAGGCGAAAGAACGCTTGTATGCAACGCCATGGCGCGACCGGCCTTGGAAAGAGCCAGTACCTTCTCCCGTATCTGTTCCGACATCGGCGGATCAGAGAGCCCCTTCACCTCAAAGCCGATGCATTGCTTTACGGCATTCGGCAGTACGCGCAAAATCGCCGTGTAAAGTTCAAAGCAATCCTTGTCCAGAAACAGCGAGGCCTGAACAGGCACATAGACGATCCCCTGCCCCCCCTGTTGCAGCATTTTCAGAATGGAAATCACGCCCGCAACGAGGGAGGAAAAACACTGCCGGCTTTTCTCTCCATTTTCCTTTGCTGCAGGAGCCCCCAGCAACTGAAAAAAACTGCCATTGATAACTTCGCGCGCCGAAAACCAGACCGGATAGAATTGCGGCTTGTACTGGCTGCCGAGCACAAGCAGCTCCTTGGGCAAAAACCGTCCTTCGGCCATATGCATGACTTCCTGAAGCATGCGCTGCGCCCAGACCAGCAATACCTTTTCATCGGGGTTTTCCGGCAAACCCTCCTTGAGAACGCGCGCAAGTTCGCCCGGCCCTTCCGATGTTTTTTTCTTGTCCGCAACGCCGGATCCGCCATGCCCGTCCGCAACGCCGGATCCGCCCATTGCATCGGCAAGATTACCGCCCTTCAGCGCATCCTGTATCCTTGTGCTGAGCGTCTGCGCCTTGCTCTTGGCCAGCGCGCCGGACATGCCTTCAAAAAACAATTCGAACTTGGTCCCGTCCGTATAGGCATACAGGCCTCCATTGCTCGACATGAAATCATCAACCGCCCTGCATACGCTCATGCGAATGCCGCGGGGAATTTTACTGGTTTTCAGATAGTCGGGAATAATTTCCTTCAGGTCGAGCGTCTGCACCTCGGCCTTTTTTTCCTTG
>JACQIJ010000111.1 GCA_016198545.1 Pseudomonadota bacterium | reverse complement strand
AGGCTGCCGTCCGGGCGCAAAAGATCCTTCGCAAAAGAGAGGATTTTCGGTATGTTCCGGTGATCCTCCGGGGTGGCAAGACAGCCCAGTATCATGTTCATGATAACGGCATCCTGTGAATGGGCCCGGATCGAATCCGCGTCGGTTTCAATCCGCACTTTTTCGACATTCGGACGATTCTCTTTGCGGGCGGCATCCAGATTACTTTGCGCCGCCTGCGCAAATTTCCCAGGCAGCGTCAGAAGCGTCGCGTGCGTAATCTTGCTGTCCTGCGCGACGATCAGGATTTCCTGCCGCGCCTCGTCGGAGATTATGCCGGTGATTTGCTGCGCGTTCAAATTCCACAGGGCGCGAATGACGGCATTGTGCGTAACGATATCTTCCCGCAGCTTGCCTGCCGGGGGCGCTTCGCCTACAACCGGTTCCCACTGCCTTAACGGCGCAATTTCATAATCGATAATATCTTCAAGCGTTCTCATGGCAACCCCTATATTCCGTAAGTAAGCCGGATTAAAACACAGATCTGGTTTTTATGCAAGTTACTGTTGTGAGCGACCAACAAAGTTGCTATCCAGGTAACCATGCGCAAACATTGGAAAAATACCCTGTCGGGCCTTGCCGCGGCAGCCATCCTGTCCGGCGGAGCGGCGTTGGCGCAGGAATTCAATGCCGCCGCGCCCTATGGCGGCGCGGAAAATCTTGAAAACAACGAAATCATGCATATGGCGTCGGGCGCGCGGATATCCGGAGAGCAAATGCTGGAAACGATCGCCGCTTCGCGCGTCATCCATATCGGCGAACAGCATGACAATCCGGAAGCGCACCGCGCGCAGATGGAGATCATTCGCGCGCTGCACAAAAAATTTCCGGGTCAAATCGCGGTCGGCATGGAGATGTTCCGCGCCGACGCGCAGCCCGCATTGGACGCATGGCATGAAAAGAAGCTTTCCGACGCGGATTTCAAGGCGCTCTTTTGCGCGAACTGGGGCGGCTGGTACGGTGCCTATGAACCCCTCCTGGAATATCTGAAGGACAATTCAATTCCGGTTGTCGGGCTGTTTGCCCCGCGGGAAATGAGCAAAGCGGTCCTGCAGGGCAAAACGCATGAAGAAATTCCTTCCCTGCCTGAACTGGACCTTGCAGATCCGCATCATAAAAAACTGCACATGGGCATTTACGGCCAGTTTTTTGTGAACGACGGCACGCATGCGACAAACCCTGATATTTTTTATCGCATGACGACCTTCCGGGATGAAATCATGGCGCAAAACATTGCCTCGTTTCTTGCCGCTCCGGAAAATGTCGACAAAAAGCTTGTCGTGCTCGAGGGCGACGGTCATGTGGTTTACGGCTTGGGCGTCCCCAAGCGCGCCTTCCGTCGCCACCCTCACGCCTATTCGATTGTTCTTACGGTCGCGGGCGACGGCGCCAATCTTGCGCAGAGCCATATCAGCGAAGCGGAAAAAACGGCGCAGATCCCTATGATCCGCGGCGATTTCATGTGGAAAATCCCGTTTGCGCAGGCGCCCGGCGGGCAATGCCTGAAATAGCCCTGTCCCTCAAGTTGACGCAATTAAGGGCCGCCCTTTATCCCTTCCGCCATCGCCTGAGCAATATCCAGCCGCGCCCGGATGCTGTCCTTGTGATCCTGCACGCGCTGCGCGTGCCCGACTTCGCGCGCCCTGACCTCATCGAACGTTTCGTCCTGACGCGCAGGCGGCGGCGCGAAGCTCGCATCCAGTTTCGCGCGCTGAGCATCCATATATTCAGCGCGGGCGAATGCGCGGGCCACGGCGCTGTCACCAAACTGCTGGGCAAGGGCGGCGGCGCGATCCTCGATTTCCTTCTTCACGCCCGGCGCCTCGCGATCGTACACTGATTGGCCGGGCGGAATATGGGCCGGCCGCTGAACTTTGGCCACATCCGCGCTGACCTGCGTCAGAACGGGGTTCAGGGACATGCGCGCATCCGCCACCTGACGGGCAAGGAAAGCCATAATCGGTGCAGGAACCGTGTGCATGTAATCGGGTCCCTTGGCATAAAATAAATTCAGGTGTTCCAGCTGCTCTTCCGTCGGCGCCGTCAATTCCACGATGTTCTTTATACCTTCAACGCGCTGCGCAGGCGTCAGCGCCGCATAGGATGCAAGGCCGACCTTATGAAGTTCCCGCTCCAGGTAATTCAGAGAAAAAGACGTCCAGCTTGTTTCCGGATGCAATTCGCGCATCTTCGGGTTCTTGTGTTGCGCAGCATAGGGACCCAGAAAATAAAGTGCCGCGTTGCGCATATCGGCCGTGTGCGTCAGGTTTTTATCATACCCCGCCAGCGCCGCCTCCGCCGCGCCGATGAGGTCTGAAAATATCTCTTCCTTCAGCCGCGACCGCAACCCGGCGGGGCTGTTCCATTCCTCCTGGCTCAGCGCGCTTCCCAGCGGTCCGTAGGGGTTGAAGCAATGCGTGCCCTCATGCGCATTCATCTGGTAATGCAGTTCTCCGGGCCTGTGATTCATGGCGACCACGGCGTTGCCGTAAGGATTCTTGCCGGAATCGAGCTCAAGTTGCAGCGCAACAAGATCTTTTTGCGCAACATCAGGCTGCGCAGGGGTGACGATGCACACTTTGTCGCTTTTCGTTTCGGGAAGAATCATGCCGCCTTCGCGCGGAAGAAACATGTTCCACGGAATGTAGCTGCCCATGCGCTGCGCCAGCGTTTCAAGAGCTTCGCCCTTTACATGAACGCCGCGTCTCTCGAGAAATCTTTTCACGGCGGCGGACAACGCGGCCTCATCCGTTTCATCCGTGCGCGGTCCTTTCATGTTCATCAAAGCATCGGCGACGATCTCATCCTGATCCAGAAAAACGATTTTCACGGACGGGTCATATGCGCTCAGCGTTTTCTCCAGCTTGGCAAGCGTCTTGCCGTAATCCGTGGATGCCGCCGTCAGGATGCGCCCATCATCTTGCTGCGCGCTATTCTCCGCCGCATCGGCAAAAGCCGGCATAACCGACAGCGCCGCCGCCAGAATGGTCGCCTGCGTGATTTTTGTTTTGATGAATGACAACATCCTTTTATTCCTCCCTAAAAATATGAAAACTGAAGATTCCTAACATTCCGGTCCCGGGGCGGCAAGAAAATTCTTTGCGCTTGCCGTGCGGACGCAGCATTATGCGGGTATGACTGAAGTCCGCTTTTACCACTTACGCAGCAAAACGGTCGAACAGGCCCTGCCGGAAATCCTGCAGAAGGCTCTGGATGCGGGCCGCCAGGTTATTGTGCGTTGCAATAACGAGCAGGCCGTGTCCGCGCTGAACGATTATCTCTGGGTTTTCAATCCGGATTCCTTTATACCGCACGGCAGCGCGAAAAACGGTTTCGGCGCAAATCAGCCCATATGGCTGACGGCGGACAACGACAATCCAAACAGCGCGGACATCCTGATCCTGACCGGCGGCGCGGGCAATGACGGTGCAGAAAAATTCGCCCTGTGCTGCGAGATGCTGGATGGCCGCGATGAAGAAGCCGTTGCGGGCGCGCGCGTGCGCTGGAAGGAATACAAGGAAAAAGGATTCACTGTCGCCTACTGGCAGCAGAACGATAAAGGCGGCTGGGAGCAAAAAGAGTAGAGGCAAGAGGTTTTCCACCTTCCCTTGTCTCACGCGCCGCGCTGCGCTAGAATTTCATAAGCTGTCCTTACTGCCTCCCGCTCCCTTCCTGTTTTTAATATTACGGAAACAAAAAATGGCCCGCTATTCATCCGTCGTCAGAAAACACAAACGCCGCATGCCCTCTTTTCTGCCCGAAAGCTGGCAGGCTTTTATCGCCCGGCGGCTGATGGACATTATCGGCGGCGCATTCGCGCTGTGCGGGCTTTCCTTTCTGGTTGCGCTGGCAAGCTACAACCACATGGATCCGTCATGGAACACGGCGGCGGGAATGGGGACTGTCGCGAACTGGCTGGGCCTGCCCGGCGCATGGACGGCGGATTTGTTTTTGCAGACCCTGGGCCTGGGCGCGGCTTTGTTCGGGCTGACATTTATCGCGTGGGGAACGCGCATCGTCCTGCGCCATCCCCTGAACCCCCTGTGGGCGCGCATTATATCCGCCATCATCGCCGCTCTGTTATGCGCCGCTGCCCTGTCGCGGCTGCCGTCCGGCGGATGGCTGCCTCATGCATGGCTGGGAGGAAGCGGCGGTACGCTCATCCTCAATCATGTTTCCGGCGCGCTGCACGGGTTTACGGGCGCCAGCGCCTATGGCATCGCCGCGGCGGGAACAGGAATTCTCGGCGCGCTGATATGGCTTCACGCGCTGGCCGTCACGCGATACGAAATCGCCGCTGCGGCTTCGTTCCTGTGGCGCGGAATCGTAACGGCCGCTTCCTTTGCGCTGGCCATGACGCGTTCGTTCATAGAATGGATCCGGCATTACAACAATCCCGATTATGCGCCGCGCAGGCGCGAACCGCGCATTGAACGCGGCGCCGCCGCCGAAAAAACCCGCCGCGCGCCGCGCCTGACCAAAGACGATGAAGATTCGGAAGATAGCGGGGAAGAGGAAACAGCTGCGCCCCCTGCCGAAACGGGATTGCGGGCCCTGCGCGTCGTTACGCCAAAAAAGCAAAAAGAAAATACGACGCCCAAGCGGCAGACCAGCTTTGCGCTCGATACGGGCGACTGGGAACTGCCGCCGGCCGACCTGCTGCAGGAAGCGCCGCAGGAACTGGATGGAGATCTGGATGAAAACGCGCTGCGCCAGAACGCGAGCATGCTGCAAAGCGTTCTGGGCGATTTCAACGTGACGGGCGATATCGTCAGCATCCATCCCGGCCCTGTCGTCACGCTATATGAACTGGAGCCCGCGCCGGGGACAAAGACATCGCGCGTCATCGGCCTGTCCGACGACATCGCGCGCTCGATGGCCGCCGTATCGGTGCGCTGCGCCGTCGTGCCGGGCCGCAACGTCATCGGGATCGAGCTTCCCAATACGCGGCGGCAGACGGTCTATATGCGCTCCGTGCTGGAATCCGCCGAAGCGCGAAAAACGAATGCCGCGCTTCCTCTCGTCCTCGGCAAGGATATCGGCGGCCATCCGATTGTCGCTGACCTCGCCAAAATGCCGCACCTTCTTGTCGCCGGAACGACGGGATCGGGAAAGTCGGTGGCCGTAAACACAATGATTTTATCGCTGCTTTATCGCCTGCCGCCGGAAAAATGCCGCTTCATCATGATCGACCCTAAAATGCTGGAATTGTCTGTTTACGATGACATACCGCATCTTCTGGCCCCCGTCGTGACGGAGCCGGGCAAGGCGGTCGTGTCCCTGAAATGGGCCGTGCAGGAGATGGAAGACCGCTACCGCGCCATGTCGAAGCTCGGCGTGCGCAACATCGAAGGCTACAACGAACGCCTGCGTCAGGCGCGCAAGAAAGGCGAAACCCTGATGCGCAAGGTGCAGACGGGATTCGACCCCGACACCGGCAAGCCGGTCTACGAGGAACAGCCGCTCGACATGACCGAACTTCCCTATATCGTCGTCATCGTCGATGAATTCGCCGATCTGATGCTGGTCGCAGGCAAGGACGTGGAAAATGCCGTGCAGCGTCTGGCGCAGATGGCCCGCGCGGCGGGCATCCACCTCATCATGGCGACGCAACGCCCGTCCGTGGACGTCATCACAGGCGTCATTAAAGCCAATTTTCCGACGCGCATTTCGTTCCAGGTTACATCGAAGGTGGATTCGCGCACCATCCTGAACGAAGGCGGCGCGGAACAGCTTCTCGGCATGGGGGACATGCTCTATATGGCGGGCGGCGGGCGGATAAGCCGCGTGCACGGCCCGTTCGTGTCGGATGCCGAAGTGGAAAGCGTTGTCAATTTCCTGAAGGCGCAAGGAGAGCCGGCCTATATCGATGACGTCACCGAAGGCGGCAATTTCGGCGACAGCGAAATCATGGGTGCCCTGTTCGGCGAAGGGGATAGCAGCAGCGGCGGAGACGAACTGTACAATCAGGCCGTGGCCATCGTCGCGCGGGAGCGCAAGGCATCGACCAGCTTCATCCAGCGCCATCTGCAGATAGGATACAACCGCGCCGCGCGCATCATCGAGGAAATGGAGCGCCAGGGCGTCGTTACGCCCGCCAACCGCGTCGGCAAGCGCGAAGTCCTGGTCTCGGATTTCAGCGACGCGTAAGCGTAAAGAACCGTTATCCGGGCGCGCGCGAAATGCGGCGGCGATCGCTTACTTTTATTTTGCCAACCTCTTCCGGATCGCAAAATTCATAAACCGGATCTTCCCTGCCCTCGACGACATCCCCGGTGATTCTGACGCTTTTGACGTTGGCCATATCAGGCAGCGCGAACAAAATCGGCCTCATGAGTTTCGCCATAACGGCGCGCAAATCGCGCGCGCCGGATCCGCCGCGCTCCATGGCTTTGCGGACGACGGCATGCTCCGCGGATTTCTCAAACTCAAGAGAACATCTCCCCGCAATCGCAACCCTCTTTTTGTATTCCTTCAGAAGAGCCTCATCCACATCGGTCAGAACGCGCAGAAGGCTTTCTTCCGTATGGGGATCCATAAGTTCGATGACGGGAAAGCGTCCGATAAGCTCTTTGATAAGACCGTATTTTTCAAGCGCTCCGGCGCTGGTCTTGGATGAATCCATATTTTTGAGATCATGCGCCTCGCCTTCCGTCGGCGTAATTCGTATTCTGCCGAGCCCCTTTGCTTCTTTGAGATGCATTTTGACGGCATCTTCAAGGCCGACAAAAGCGCCGGCCGCGATGAAAAGTATGTTTTTGGTATCCATCCGCACCGTTTTCCGTTCGCTCTCGCGCATGTTGCGCCTTACGGGCACATCAAGGATTTTTTCCTCAAGAATTGTAAGAAGGCTTTGCTGCGCCCCCTTGCCCGAATCCTCACGCGCGCTGTGCGCAGACGCTTTTTTATCGATTTCGTCGATAAATACGATACCCATTTCGGCGCGTTTCACATCGCCCCCGGCAACGGCAAGAAGCTCCGTCAGCAATACGTCCGGATCATCCCCACGCCAGCCATTTTCCGTTATAGTTGTCGCATCTCCTTTTACGAAGGGTACGCTGGCCAGCTGCGCCAGGGCTTTTAAAAGCTCGGTCTTTCCGGTTCCCGAATCTCCGATAAGAAGCACGTTTTCCTTCTTGAGGGATTCATTCGGGTTCCTGATCCTCAGAATATGCTGGTGCACAGCGACAGCCAAAGCTTCCTTGACGGCAGGCGAACCGACAACGCGTTTATCCAGCTTTTCCACCATCAGCGAAGGCGCCAGAAGCTGTATTTCCCGCTCCGGACTTTGCAGCTTTTCCAGCAGCAGACGGTCAGAATCAGGATTGTCCAGACGCTGATAAAGGGACAGGCAGCCGCTGCATATGCCTGCATCCCCGCTGGTATAGAGTTTCCCGGCGGGCGGTTGCTTACAGTGAGAACAGATAGGGGCTTCAGAACGGTCGGGAAGGCCGTTCTTGTGCCACGTCGGAAAAAACCGCGCAGCCAGACCCGACAATCCCCCGCCCGTGGTTTCTTTACTCTGCTTTTTCATACGATGCACTCCGGATTTTCAGAAATTATGACCGAATAAATCCGCCGCGCGCAATAAATATCTATTTGTTAACATAAAAAGAAATAATATTTCCCTCTTGCTCCGGCGCGCCTATTTTTTCGTTGCCATAAATTAAAGCTTTTGCGTACAGTCCGCAAGGAAACATGAAATATCGCGCTTTGAAAGCATTCGCGGCCGCCACGCTGTGCGCCTTTGTCGCAGCCTGCGGGGGAACCGGACCTGAGCGGGCGGCGGAAGCCGCCCGCTCAATGGAATTGGCGCACAAAAATTGCCCATCCGCCATGCCCGTGAATCAGGAACGCATGGTCATCATTCTGGATGGTGCGTTCAAGACTGCCCATATCAAAACCCTGAACGATGCGGGCATGGCCATCTGTCTGGATACGGCTATGCCAAAAGCCAAAAGGCCATCGGTTTACGGGCACCTCCCCTTTGCCATCTTCCAGCCGGCAATGAAAGAGCGCGGCCCCATCCTGCGCCTGTGGGATAATGGTAAACCGCCGGTCGAGAACAAGCCTTTCCAGGCTGAAGACGGTTTTAACCGCTATTCCAGCCAAGCCATACAGGGCGCCGCAAAAATAATCGAAGGAAAGAAATTCAATATGAAACCGGACAGGCTTAACATCGCCACCGACCATTATGGCTGTACAACGTATAAGCGGTGTTTCGGCATAGTCTGGGATCCTGCCGAAAGTCATAAAGAGCTGATCCGGATAAACCCCGAACTCTTTCCGGGCGAGCCTTCTGATCCGGCGCCCGTCGTGAAGTAATGAAAATATCCCGTACGAAAAACCACAAAGGCTGGCCGGAGATTAACCGGCGCGGGCGCTCCCTGAAAATTCTTTCATAAGATAAAGGGATCCCGTGATCAGAATGCGCCCGGGCGGCCCGGAACCGGTAATATGGTTTATAATGCGCGCCGGCGCCTCTTCCCAGAAAACCTTCAGACCGCTGCCGGCAAGCGCGCTCATAAAGCTCTCCCTGTCATGGGCAAGCGGATCGCCGGGCGCAACCGGCATGCCGTAGATAGCAGCCGCATGCGGCGCCATCGGCGCAAGAAAAGCAGCCACATCCTTGCGCCGCATCATGCCGACGGCCAGATACAGCGGCCTTCCGTCCCGGCGCGACCAGTCTTGCGCCTGCGCGGCCAGGACTTGCGCCGCGTCTTCATTATGGCCGCCATCGATCCATAATTCCCACCCGGAAGACAGGAAAGGATCATAAATTTTCTGCAAACGCCCCGGCCAGAAAGCGGTTTGCAGGCCTCCGGCCATAGATTTTTCGGTAACCTGAAAACGGTCGCGGACACTCATCAGGGCCGCAAGCGCTGTCCCCGCATTTCGAATCTGATGCGCCCCCGTCAAGGCGGGCAACGGAAGGTCATATGAGTCCGACCCGTAGCGGAAATTCATGCGTGACCCGTCTGACCCGCATTGCCACTCGTATCCAAATCTTTGAATCGGAACGGATAGTTCTCGCGCGCGTTGAATCAGGACCGGTTCAGGCTCGGGATGCGTTTGAGGCGCGGTGACGCAGGGAACGCCGCGTTTCATGATGCCTGCTTTTTCGCCGGCGATTTCCTGAATCGTGGATCCCAGAAACTCCATGTGATCCCTGCCGATGGATGTGATGGCCGTCGTAATGGGGTTCTCAACGACATTCGTGCTGTCCAGCCGACCGCCCAGACCCGTTTCCAGCAATGCGATATCCGCCGGAACGCGGCTGAAGGCCAGAAAGGCCATTGCCGTCGTGATCTCAAAAAATGTCAGCGGCAAGCCCTTATTGGCAGCCGTAACTTCATCCAGAAGAAATTCGAGTGAGGAATCGTCTATTTCCCGTCCCGCCAAAACGATGCGTTCATTGAATTTTTTCAGATGCGGAGACGTGTATACATGGACCGCATAGCCTGCCGTCTCCAAAACGGCGCGCATAAAAGCGATCACCGATCCCTTGCCGTTCGTCCCGGCGACATGGATAACGGGAAGTAGCTTTTTGTGCGGATTGCCCAGCCGCGCCAGCAATTCCATATAGGCGGGACGGATCGTCAGGTCTATGACAGGGCCGCCGCGCAAGGTAAAAAGATGCGCGAGCTTCGCCTCCAGCGCCGGATTGGGATGGCGGGCGTCTGTGGCCTGCATTTATCGCCGGGCCGCCGCTCTGACTTTTTTATCGGAGCGTTTGTTAATGTTTGCTGCGCGGCGAAGAGCTGCGATGCCGCCGCCGCGGCCCTTTTTTTTACCGTTGCGGCGGCCATTGCCGCCCGGTGCGGCTCCATTTTCGCCGAAGCCCTGCGAATCTTTTGTTTTCCGGAATACAAGGTCAAGGATGCGGATAATGGTTTCGCGCTGCTCCTTGCGCGGCACAACCATATCGACCATGCCATGAGCCAGAAGATATTCGGCCGTCTGGAAACCTTTTGGTAATTCTTCACGGATGGTTTCCTGTATGACCCGCTTTCCGGCAAAGCCGATGGTGCAGCCGGGTTCCGCGATGTGAATGTCGCCAATCATGGCAAAAGAGGCGCTGACCCCGCCGGTCGTGGGATCTGTCAGAAGAACGATATAAGGCAGCCCCGCCTCTTTCACCATATCGACAGCGGCAATCGTGCGCGGCATCTGCATCAGGGAAATGGCCCCTTCCTGCATCCGTGCGCCGCCGGACGAAGGTATGGCGATCAACGCCGCACCTGCGCGCGCAGCAACCTGAGCTGCGGTCACGATGCCTTCGCCAACGGCTGCTCCCATGGAACCGCCCATGAAATCAAAATCAAATCCGGCAACAACGACCGGAACGCCGCCCATAAGGCCCTGCGCAACGATAATGGCATCATCGCGCCCTGTCTTGGCGCGCGATTCTTTCAGGCGATCCGCATAGCGTTTCCGGTCCCTGAATTTCAGGGGATCGTGCGGCGTTCTGGGAACCTGTATTTCCTGAAACTCGCCGTTATCGAACAAAGCGCGCAGGCGATCGACCATCGCGACCCGCATATGATATCCACAGTGATAACAAATATTCATGTTCTCCCGCAGATCGCGGTGAAACAACATGCCTTCGCACGAAGGGCATTTCTGCCACAGATTGTCCGGCGTTTCTTTCTGCGCCGTTATCGCGCGGATTTTCGGCCTGATGAAGTTCGTGAGCCAGTTCATGGATCGCGTCTCCGGTTGGTTCTGTCTGCTTGCCGTGATGCCGGGCTTTCCCGGCCCGCCTTTATACCCCGGCCAGCCGGCGGCTGTCCAGAAGCGCGGACCTCCCTTGCCGCTGACCCGAGCGCATGATGCCGCCCGGAGCGCAATTATATTATTT
>JACQIJ010000110.1 GCA_016198545.1 Pseudomonadota bacterium | reverse complement strand
GGTAACTATTTGAGGCGCAAAATGAAAATAGGGGGAGTTATTACTTTTGTTTAATCATTTCAGGACATCATGGAAGATGTAAAAACACGTCAAGGGTTCTCCGCAATGTCTGATATCTGGGCACGCCATCTTGAGGAAACTTTAAAAGGAGAGGACTCCGTTGCCGCTTATATGTGGGATATGGAGTACGATCAGTTTCGCTGGGCGGGAGATGCTGACCTCTTCTTTGGTCAGGATAAATCGGCATGGCCCCAGAATGGTGCGCAATTCAATTCTCTGATCAATCCGCAGCAGGCTCCGGGAAGGCTCTCCGCCATCCACGCAATGTTCAACAGCAAGCCGCAGGGCGATGCCAGCGCATGGGCAGGGCTGGATGCAAGAGTTTTTTATAAATTGCGGCAGCCTGACGGAAATCATCTCGAAGTTATGGAGAGGGCTCTTACTCATGAAGACTCAGGGCCGGGAAGACGGATTTTATATGGCGTCCTGAAACCGGTCAGAATTGAGAAGAATGCCGCTTCAAATCTCAAGGGATATGAAATGGAGATTGAGCGTCCCTCGCTGCGGGTTGGGCCTGGGATGATTCACCAGGGTCGTCGCATGATTCTCAGACATCTCGAGGAGTGGGCCGACACTTTCAATGCGTCGGCAAAAAATAAAGAAAATGGGTACCTGTTGTTGGTGGGGATTGATCGGCTCTCGCTGATTAATGAAGCATTCGGTTTGCGATATGCGGATGCTGTAATTGAAAAAACGGGCGAAAGATTGCGCGGACTGGTCGGAGATTCAGGAGTTGTCGTACGCATTGACGGCGATGTCTTTGCCCTTCTGATAGAGGAGAATGCAATAGTCGATATGGCGGTTATGGCGCAGTATATCCTGAACAATTTTTATGAGCATCCTGTCATGACCGGCGATCTGTTTACCGGCGTCAGCGTTTCGATTGGCGGTGTCCTTCTGGATTCTCCAACCCGCGATGCGGCGTCTTTTCTTGGAAAAGCGGAGGTTGCGCTGCGCGCCGCAAAGGACAGAGGGCTGCGCGGCGGTTATGTGTCCTATGATTCCGTATCGGCGCAGAACTCCGAAAGAAAGCGCATGCTTGCGGCGGCGGACGAGTTGATGATGGCGCTGCGCGAAGATCGTATCCGCCTTGCCTTTCAACCCGTTCTTGACGCAAAGACGCAGCGCGTATCCTTTCATGAATCCCTGGTGCGGATGATTGACCGCGATGGTAAAATCCATACGGCCTCTCAGTTCGTGCCGGCCGTTGAGGCTCTGGGGTTAAGCCGTATAATTGACTGCTATGCGCTTTTTGCGGTCATCCAGGAACTTGAACGCTTTCCGGATCTGGCTCTTTCCGTCAACGTTTCGAACCCCACCCTGCTGAGCAAGGAGTGGCAGCGCGCCCTGGTTCTGGCTTTGCGCGATAGACCCTCGATAGCCAAGCGCCTTATCGTGGAAATAACTGAGAATACGGTCATGAGCGATATCCTGTCCGCGGGCAAGGCTGTCAGGATGATCCGGGATTTGGGTTGCCGCGTTGCGCTGGATGATTTCGGCGCGGGATTTACAACCTTTTCGCAATTGAAGGATATTGAGGTCGATATCGTTAAAATAGACAAAGCCTACGTCAGGAATATGGCCGAGGGTCAGAACCATCTATTTATAAAAACGCTGCAGACGCTGGCGGATGCTCTTGATCTAAAGACGGTCGGCGAAGGCGTGGAGACCATTGCGGATGCACGCAAACTTGCAAAGGAGGGCATCAATCATATCCAGGGGTATGTATTTGGCTTTCCGCGCGTTGAAAGAATATGGCTGCCTAAAGGCCATGTTTTCAGGGACATACCTCTGTCTCTTGATAAGGGAGCATCGTCCGATGATGCAGACAAGTCCGGCGGATTCCTTATTGCCGGAATTTGGTCTAAATCCGGCCTTCAGAAATGATTTCCAGTTATGCCGCGGCAACCAGCGTTTTTTCAAGCTGGTGTATGAGCGCGTCTCCCATCTCTGCCGTATTGACGATCTTGCAGCCCTTTGAAGCAATGTCGGCCGTACGCAGGCCCTGGAAAAGCACGGCTTGTACGGCATTTTCGATTTTATCGGCGATGTTGCCGCAGTTCAGAGAGTAGCGTAGCGACATGGAGAAGCTGAGTATCATCGCCAGCGGATTTGCCTTGCCCTGTCCCGCAATATCAGGCGCGGAGCCATGTACTGGCTCATAAAGTCCGGGTGAGCCGGGGGCCCCGAGGGAGGCAGAGGGCAGCATTCCGAGGCTTCCGGTCAGCATCGCCGCCTCATCCGACAGGATGTCTCCGAACAAATTGTCTGTGACGATGACGTCGAACTGGCGCGGGTTTCGCAGAAGCTGCATCGCGCAGTTGTCCGCATACATGTGCGTCAATTCCACATCTGAATATTCCTTATGCAGCGCGGTGATTTCCTCGCGCCACAGCTTTCCCGATTCCATCACATTGGCTTTTTCGCAGGAACAGACCCTTTTTTTGCGTTTGCGCGCCAGATCAAAGGCGGCTTTGCCGACGCGCCGGATTTCCGATGTCGTATAAGTTTGCGTATTGAATCCGCGCCGTTCGCCGTTCGGAAGGGTTTCGATGCCGCGCG
>JACQIJ010000133.1 GCA_016198545.1 Pseudomonadota bacterium | reverse complement strand
TGCATCACCTGCTCCTGATAAATCATGATGCCGTAGGTTTCCTCCAGCATCGGCTTCAGTTTGGGATGCATGTAATCCGGCTGCGCCTTGCCGTCCTTGGTTTCGATATAGCGCGGGATGTTGTCCATCGGACCAGGCCGGTAGAGCGCGACGAGGGCGATGATATCCTCAAACCTGTTGGGCTTCAGTTTTCGCAGCACATCGCGCATGCCGGAACTTTCAAGCTGGAATACGCCGGTCGCCTCCCCGCGCGTCAGCATCTGAAAGGTTTTTTCGTCGTCCAGCGGAATATGGAGTATATTTATATTCCTCCCCCTGTCCTTTATCAGATCGACGGTTTTCTGAATGGCCGTCATGGTCTTCAGGCCCAGAAAATCGAATTTCACCAGCCCGGCAGGCTCGACGTATTTCATATTGAACTGCGTCACAGGCATGTCCGATCGGGGATCGCGGTACAGCGGTACAAGTTCGTAAAGCGGCCGATCGCCAATCACCATGCCCGCTGCATGCGTAGAGGCATGTCGGCAAAGGCCTTCCAGCTTAAGCGCAATCGAAATAAGCTTTTCTGTCGTCTCTTCCTTTGATATTTCCGCGCGCAAATCGGCGTCTGCCTCAAGCGCCTCTTCCAGCGTAACAGGATTGGCCGGATTGTTCGGAATCATTTTGGCAATACGATCCACCTGCCCGTAAGGCAGTTGCAGCACGCGCCCTACATCGCGCACGGTATTACGCGCCTGCAATTTGCCGAAGGTAATGATCTGCGCAACGCGATCATGGCCGTAGCGCTGCTGGACGTATTTGATAACCTCGTCGCGACGTTCCTGACAAAAATCGATATCAAAGTCGGGCATCGATACGCGCTCGGGATTCAGAAACCGCTCGAAGAGAAGGCCAAAACGCAGCGGATCGAGATCCGTTATTTTCAGCGCCCATGCGACGACGGATCCCGCGCCCGATCCCCGCCCCGGCCCGACAGGAATATTGTGATCCTTCGCCCACTTGATAAAATCGGATACGATAAGAAAGTAGCCGGGGAAACCCATCTTCCCGATCATGGCCAGCTCGTATTCCATCCTGTCCCGATAGGGTTTTTTGTCCGCATCCGCGGCAACGAATCTCTCCAGTCGCCATTTCAGCCCCTCTTCCGCCTGCGCGCGCAGTTCTTCCACTTCGGTGCGACTATCCTTAGTGGAGAATTTCGGCAAGATAGGGTTGATGGGCTTCAGTAGAAACGAACAACGCTGCGCAACTACGATTGTGTTGTCTACTGCCTCCGGAAGATCGGAAAAAAGCGCGCGCATTTCTTCCGCGCTTTTAAAATAATGTTCCGGCGTTTCCCGACGACGATCATCCTCGGTAATATAACGTCCGGCGGCAATGCACAAAAGCGCATCATGCGCTTCATGCATATCCCGCGATCCAAAGAAGCAATCGTTTGTCGCCACAAGCGGAACATCGTGCTTATAGGCAAGATCAAGAAGGCCCTCTTCAATCGCCTCTTCCTCGCGCAGGACGTGACGCTGCAGTTCGACATACAGTCGCCCCTTGAAAATCTTAATCAGTTTTTTAAGAACGGCCTCGGCTTCCTTCTGCTGATTATGCAGCAAATATTGCCCCACGGGCCCGCACAGGCCTCCCGTCAGGCAGATGATGCCTTCGTTAAGCGCTGTCAGTTTCTCCCATGTCGTATGTGTCAGTTGCGCCGGGTCGCCTTCGAGGTGGGAATCGCTGACCAGCCGGGAAAGATTAAGCCATCCCTTTTCATTCTGAGCCAGCAAGACAAGCTGATGCCCTTCCAGGCCTAGCCTGACCTGCGCGCCGATTATCGGCTGCACACCGCCTTTGGCCGCCGCCATCGCGAATTCCAGCGCTCCGAACAGGTTGCCGGTATCCGTAACGGCCACAGCAGGCATCTTATAATCCTGACACAGGCCTACCAGATCTTTTATGCCGATTGCCCCTTCCGCCAGCGAATAGGCGGAATGGGTATGAAGATGAATAAATGTATTCTCAATGCTCATAACGAGGCCAAAGCCTTTGTGACGTCCCGCGGACGCCTGAAGTTCAGATAATGTCCCCCTGTTTCAAGCTCTATAATATTCATTGCCGCGGCCCCCGTACAGTGGCTGCGGATATAATTCACATTGGCATAAGGCACAAGGCGGTCGTTCCGGGCATGCACGACGGCTACGGGACATCTTATTTCACTTAAGCGCAACTGAAGCGCGCGCAGAAAACCGGGATATTGCAGCAATTCGATATTGCTGTTCCTGACGGAGCGGGTCAGCAGCCATGAAAGCGTGGCCTTCGCAAAAACCCGCTGCGCCGGGAAAATCCTTTCAAGTTCGGGGTCGAGAGAGGAACCCACAAGCACAAGTCCGCCGACTTTATCCGGACAATCTATCGCCATCCGCGCAGCAAGGCCTCCGCCCAAAGAGTGGCCGACAAGAATCGGCTTTTGCCCTTCCTCTGCGTAAAACGACAGAATTTCACCAAGAACCAGCATATCTTTTTCGAGGTCCGGCGCTTTTTTGTCTTCCGGCCCAAATCCGGGACGATCAGGCGCGATAATGCGGATATCCCCCGCAGCCTTTTTCAAAAACCACGACCAGTCGAAAGCATTTCCAGGAGTCCCATGAAGAAAAAGGACGGGCGGAAGGCCGGATCGCTGCGCAGATTCAAAACAATTTATTTCACGTCCGCCGCAGTCAAAGATTTTCTGTTTTATCTGCAATATTGCCAACAGGTTTTTCTGCTTCGCGGCATAGCCGAAGATATCGTCATAAACGGAATGAAGAAAAACCATCGCAGCCTGAAACCCGCTCCATTTATATCCATACGTCACAATCAGCTTTCCCAGTATATTACGCTGATGCCGCAGAAAATCAGAAAACCTCCAAAGGCCGTCGCCCAGTTAAGATGACCCTCCCGGAACAAAAGCCACGCAAATAAAAGCGTGAAAAACGGATAGGCCATCTCGATCATGTTGGCAAGCGTGGCGTTCTTCAGGCTGATGCTGGTGAAGACAAGAAAATTGCCCAGAACGACGGAAACGGCAAATAATACCGTGGGCATAAATACGCGGCTGTCCGCCGCCATAACTTCCCAATCCTGTTTCAAATGGTTGCCAAACTTCGCGATCAGGAAATAAAGCGGCAAGGCGATAATACCCTGCACAAGCATGACAAAGGCCGGGGAAATGCCGCTATGCAGGACCTTGCCCAGCAAGGCATAGCCAAAACCCCACAAAACGGATGCCGCGAGAGCCGCAAAGAACCATGTATGCGCAAATGCCGCCACCCTAACCTGCCGCTGCCTGCTTGTTTTCGTCCACAAGGCGCGGGAATACGCCTTCGGGTTTCTGTATTGTCGTACCGGACTTCAATGCATGCGCAGCCGATAAAAAAGAAAAGTCGCGTTCCTCACCCGGTACGGCAAGCTGATCCAGCATCTTCTCCGCGCTGGCGGGCGTAACCGGCTGCATGACAAGGGCCAGGCAGCGCACCGTCTCCGCCAGAACGTACAGGACCGTTTCCATCCGCGCCGGATCTGTTTTCTTCAGCGTCCACGGCGCCTGATGATCTATATAGGCGTTCGCGTCGTAGGACAGCCGCATGATTTCCTCCAGCGCGCGATGAATATGAAACTTGTCGTATTCCGCGCGAATTAGCGGCAGCAGTTCTTCCTGCGCATGATCCAGAATTTTCTTATCTTCGTCCGTAAAGAGGCCATGTTTCGGTATCTTTTCGCCACAGTTTTTATGAATCATGGAAAGCGTGCGCTGCGCCAGATTGCCAAGCGAATTGGCCAGATCGCTGTTGATGCGGTTGACCGCCTGTTCGTGAGAGAAATTTCCGTCCTGCCCGTGCGGCATCTCGCGCATCAAAAAATAACGCACCTGATCAAGCCCGTACGTCCCCACGATCCCGTCCGGCGAAAGAACGTTGCCAATGGACTTTGACATT
>JACQIJ010000132.1 GCA_016198545.1 Pseudomonadota bacterium | reverse complement strand
CTTTAATGCGGGTCTTTGCATTGGCAGCGGCCGTAACCGTGATTCCTGCCGGATGCAGCACAAATCATTCTGATTTAGCCGATAAAAAAAAGGGCTTAAACAGCCAGGCTGATTGTTTGTTCGTGCGCGATGCGCTTAAAGACAATAGCCGCACTACGCTCAGCGAAAGACAATCGTACCTTGGCCGCCTTATCCGGATAATGCACAAAACGCAAATCGGCCGCATCATGAACGAAGCCGGGGCAAAAACCGGCCTGATCTGGTGCATAGACGAGAAACGAGGGAAAGGGGGCACTTACTACGGAGCGCCCTATAATATTATTCTCCTGAATGCCGATTATCTTGATGAAAAGACACAGGCCGCCTTCAACACGGATGTCAGCATCGGGTATCACGAAAACGCTCACGCATGGATGCATTCGCATGAGGACTTTGCAAATACTCACAACTCGCAAGCATGGCCAAGACACAAGATTATCTTTTACATGGCTTCCGAATTTGAGGCGGACACGATCATGGCGGCGGCCCTGCAGCAGCACAAGGAACAAGGGGATATAGCCCTGTGGAACGATAATGCGCAAAACTCCCTATGGTCTTCGGGCATAGCGCAGGATCTGTTCAAGATGCTTGATGAGAAAAGAGATATGTCCGTTCCTGTCGCGGATGACATCGGAGCCCTGCGTGCCGTTTTTGATACGCATTTCATAAAAAAGAGGGAAAACGGCCCCTTCCAATTCTACGTTTCGTTTTATGCGGATACTGTCATTGCATATGCAGGCCTGAAAATGATTGAGGATGAGGAATTCTTATCCGTTCTGGGAAAAATTCCGGGCGGGAAATCGAATTTCCTGATAAGGCCGCATTTTACTCTGGCCGATCCTTTTTATTCCGATATACCCGATATGGAAGCGCATGCAAAGATTCTGGCGGCCGAAAAAAAGCTTCTCACGGCCCCGCCTCATGGGGCTCCCGCCCCCGGCGGGCGATGAGTTTATTCAGCGCGTGGATATAGGCCTTGCATGACGCAACCAGCGTATCGTCATCCGCGCTTTGACCCGTGACGATAATCCCTTCCTCATCCAGCTTCACCGTGACCTCTACCTGCGCATCCGTGCCTCCCGTAACAGCCTGCACCTGATACAGCTTCAGCCACACATCGGGATGGGGATATATATTGCGGATCGCCCTGAACACCGCGTCAACCGGCCCGTTTCCGGTTGCCTTGGATTTCTTCACCTTCCCGTCAACGGCCATTTCAAGAATGGCTATCTGGGGCCTTTTCGATCCGGCCTTAACCTGCAGGGACACGAACCGAATTTTTTCGTTTTTACCGCGCACGGCCTCATCATCCACCAGCGCAATAATGTCTTCCTCGAAAATATCCTTCTTGCGGTCAGCAAGATCCTTGAACCGTTTGAACGCATCCTCCAACGCATTATCGCCGAGATCATAGCCAAGCTCTTTCAATTTATTCTTGAAAGCATGACGACCGGAATGCTTTCCCATTACAAGCTCCGAACGCTTGAGTCCCACAGACTCCGGGGTCATAATTTCATATGTCTGCGCATTCTTAAGCATGCCGTCTTGGTGTATGCCGCTTTCGTGGGCAAACGCATTCGCGCCCACAATGGCCTTGTTCGGCTGCACATTAAACCCGGTAATGGCGGACAGAGTACGCGACGCCTTTACGATCATCGTCGTATCGATTCCCGTAACGTAAGAAAGCTTGTCGTGCCGCGTGCGCAGCGCCATGACGATTTCTTCCATAGCCGCATTGCCGGCGCGTTCGCCGATGCCATTGACCGTACACTCCACCTGCCGTGCGCCGCCCTCGACGGCCGCCAGGGAGTTTGCGACCGCCAGACCGAGATCGTTGTGGCAGTGCGCTGAAAATACAGCCCTGTCCGCGTTCGGCACGCGTTCAATCAGCATGCGGAATAACGCGCCGTACTCCTCGGGGACTGCATAGCCGACCGTATCGGGAATATTGATGGTCGTGGCCCCCGCTTTTATGGCCGTTTCGACGGCCCGGCAAAGAAAGTCATGCTCCGTGCGGCTGCCATCCTCCGCGGACCATTCAACATCATCCGTATAATTCCGCGCGGCTGATACGCTTTCAGCAATGGCATCCAGCACCGCCTCCGGGGGCATTTGCAGCTTGAACTTCATGTGCAGAGGCGACGTTGAAATAAACGTATGTATGCGGCGGCGCTTTGCCGGAGCCAGAGCCTGCGCGGATGCCTCAATATCGGTCTTCTTCGCCCGGCACAGACCGGCCACGGCCGCATTTTTCACGCTCCGCGCCACTTCCTGCACGGCATCAAAATCCCCCCTGGAAGCAATGGGAAATCCGGCTTCGATCACATCTACGCCCATGCGATCCAGCATTTCCGCCATGCGCAGCTTTTCCTCAAGGTTCATCGAGCATCCCGGCGATTGTTCGCCGTCGCGCAGGGTTGTGTCGAATATCGTTATACGTTCTTTCATTGCGCCATCTGTTTTCTTTGGCCTTTGGAAACCGGCCCGGCAGAGCCGCCGGGGTACGGGGCTCGCACCCATTGATTAAAAGATAATAGCAGAATGTCGGCTGGTTCCAAAAAACGAAAAGAATCCGGATGGTGCGCCGCAATATCCGCAACGGAATACGCCGGAGATCCAAAAACCGCCTAGCCGAACCTTACTTCATGATCCTCAAGCGGACGGGCCTCCTCCGGCAGCATAACGGGTATGCCGTCGCGTACCGGATACGCCCTTTTTGCCTGATCGGATATAAGTTCCTGTCGATCCGCATCATATCGCAAGGGCGCGCGCGATGTCGGGCAAACGAGTACTTCAAGTAATTTGGAATCGGTTTGCGATGACATGTCAGTGACATCCCCCGCCGCAGCACTTTCCGCCCTGTACCGCCATTTTTATCAACGCCATGAATTTCTCAGCCCTTTCCCTGCAGCAGCGGGACTCCAGCAAAGCCTGTTTCTCTCCTGCATCAAAAGGACAAATCATTGACAGACACGTAATCAGCTTTTCATCTTCAATGCTATCGATTGTATCCATATCGCACTTGATTCCATTAATCCCGAAATATGTGCGGAGCATTTCTTTCATTTTCGCACGATCGATATCAAGACATGCCACTTCATCGAAGTCGTGCGCAAATAAAGACCACTCCGGGATCGCTCTGCGATATCCGTTGGCCTGCTCTATTTCGCTTCTTACTTTAAACCGGCAAAGGCCGGTAAGAGTTATCAGATAACGCCCATCCGCCGTTTCACTGAATGCCGTTATTCTGCCGGCGCAACCTGTTTCATACAGAGAATCTCCATCGCGCGGCTGGATCATGCCGATTATTCGCTCGTTTTTCAGAGCATCATCGACCATCGCAAGATAACGCGGTTCAAAAATGTTTAGGGGCAACTGTCCGCGCGGCAATAACAGAACGCCGGAAAGAGGGAAAACCGGGATTATCTCCGGCAGCATATTTGCAGAAAACCCTCCACTATTAACCTTCATATCAATGAAGGTAACGCATTTATGCGATTTGGAAAGCCCTTTTCTTATGAGAACAGGACAGCGGACAGCTTGCGGCGACCGGCAGCTGTTTCCGGGTCGCCATGCCCCATGGCATCAAAAAACTTCAAAAGCTGCAGCCGGGCCTTATCTTCTTCCCAGCTGCGATTGCAGCGGATGATTTCAATAAGGGCATCGACCGCGCCCTCTTTCTGCCCGGCGGAAAACAAGGCCAGAGCCAGATCGAACCGCGCTTGATGGTCTGCGGGGTTTTTCTCCACAGCAGCCGCCAGAGCCGCCATGTCATGTCCGGACGGGGCATTCTCAGCAAGCTCCACTGCGATGCGCGCCGCGGCAAAAATCGCGTGTCCCGCAATGTCGGGCGGGGCGCTGTCGACCATGCCGCGCGCTTGATCCACATTTCCGGCGGCAATCAATGTCCGTACAAACCCCGTATAAGCTGCGGCATTCTTCCCATCCTGCTCCAGCACCGCCGCATACATGGCTTGGGAGGTCGCAATGTCCCCCGCGGAAAGAGACTGCGCCGCTTCCGCAAGGACAGCCGGAATATCGAGGGCATCCGGCTTTGACTGCTGCGCCATGCGCGCAAGCTGTTCGATCAGGGACTTTATTTCCGATGCCGGACGTATCCCGGAAAAGGCGCTGACCGGCCGCCCTTGAAAGAATGCATAGACGGTAGGAACCGACTGCACGCGCAACGCCTGAGCCAGTTCCGGGTTTTCATCAATATTGATTTTTGCCAGCCTTACTTTTCCGCCGGCCTCCCGGACCGCAGCTTCCAGAATGGGGCCCAGCTGTTTGCACGGTCCGCACCAAGGCGCCCAGAAATCCACAAGAACGGGAACCCCCATAGAGACATTCAGAACGCGCGCCTCAAAATCGGCCGTCACCGCATCGAAAATAATACTGTCCGCCGAATCTGCTTTTTCACTCTGATCCAAAGCGGGTTTTCTGGACATCAGCATCATGATCCTAATTTCCTTTCAGATCGGCAATATGGGGGTTATGGCCCGTAAATTCAAGAAATTTCAGTAAATCCGCCGGTTTCAATACGATAGTCATGCGGTTTTCCATCGGGTGAACGGCAATTTCACCCGCCTGCATCATCTCTGCGTCGAGGACGGAAAGAACCATGCGCGCCTAGTCGTTTATCACGGCAAAAGGGCAAACATGGCCCGGGCGGATGCCCAGATGCCGCCACATCCTTTCTACCGACCCGAACGATAAACGCCCGCAATCCAGTATTTTTTCCAGACCTTTCAGATCTATGGGCGCCCCATCGGCGAAGTAATAAGGAACATTTTTTCCTTCCTGTCGCTTACAAAAAGATTGCGGCAATGAAGCCCCGGTATGCGAACCTTCAAATGCGCGTTTCAGCTACCGTAAAGACAGGATCATGATCGTAGACCCTGTATGGTATGCCCAACCGCTCCAGGAAGGCGAAAAGATCCTGCGGCGTCGTCGGCAAAGGATATTCAGGCGCGACCATTCTATTCTTTTTCATCCAGCATCAGCTTGATGTGATCCGCAACCTTGTCCTGATCCATAGCCCGTATTTTTGCCTTGGCCTGCTCCGTCGCGGATTGTTCTTTCTTGCGGATATTCTCCACGATTTTTTGTAACGTCTCATCGCCGATTTCGGCGCGCGCTTTGGCCGCATTCGCCTTTGCTTGCGCGATCAGTTCCTCACGGGAAGTTTTTGAGGAACTCTCTTTCTTTTTTTTCTTCCAAAACATCAGAATAGCGCCCTTGAAAGCTGGTAGAGGCTCAAAGCTATGATAAGGCCGCCGACCATACCAATCAACATCCGCGGGTTTACTATGCGCAGGATATATGCCCCGAACGGCGCTGCCAAAACGCCGCCAATCAGAAGCCCGATGACGATTTTATGAAACACCAAGCCAATCGTCGTAAAAAAAGTCGCTGCGATGGCGGTTTTGACGAAAAACTCGGCCGTATTGACCGACCCGATGGCATAGCGCGGCGGTTCGCCACGCGCAATCAGCGTCGATGTCACCATCGGACCCCACCCGCCGCCGATGGCATCCAGAAGGCCACTGAAAAAACCCAGGACGGGCGTAAAAATACCGGGCCCGCGATCATCTCTTTTCTTTTCCGGCCTTTCACCTTTCAGAGACCGGAGAACAATAAGAATGCCTAAGAGTAAAAGATATCCTGAAATCCACGGACGGATGGAATCAGTATCGACATGCACCAGAAAAAGCGCGCCTATGATTCCCCCCAAAATGCCTGCAAACGCAAGCGACACACACAGCTTCCAATCTATGTTTTTCAGAAGCGTATGCGCCACGCCCGACAGCCCGGCTGTGAAAAATTGGGCCGAATGAACACCGGCGCTGACCGTCGCAGGCGGAACCCCCATCGCCAGCAATATGGCCGTGCAAAGCGTCCCGTACGCCATGCCCAGCGCACCGTCTATAAGCTGAGCGAAAAAACCTATCAGGATGTAAATAAAAAATGACGATGTTACCAAAGAAAGCTTTTCCTGTCAGTTCCGCAAAGGTTTCCCGTTATCGAGCATGTATTCTATGCGCGCCATCGTACCTTCATTGCGCAAAAGATTGATGAACTCCGCCCGTTCCATATTGAGAAGATCATCTTCGTTTACAGGTTTTGTCCAGTCGGCCTTCTCCCCGCCCGTCAACACGGCAGCAATATGGGACGAAACGACAACGTCGTAAGGCGTAGCCTTACCGTTCTTTTTCAAATCCGCGACAGCCATATCAAGCGCGTATTTTCCCGATGGACCGGACAGGCGGATGTCCTTTACGGGCTCCGGAGCCTTGTAATCCTTCGCAAGCGCAAGCGCCTTCTGTTTCGCATCGTAAAGCAGGCGGTCGCGGTTCATCGTAACGCCGTCCGAATCGCGGAAATACCCGATCGCCTTCGCCTCCGCCGCCGATTTTGCGACCGCAGCCATGCCTATGGTCTCAAAAGCCTGCCGCGTGGCCGTCATTGGGTCGTTCGCGGGCGAAAACCACATCTGGTTATGTTTTGCCTTCTGACGGTTGCGGAAACGCAAAATCATCTCCTTACACCCTCCCCATGCAGGCAGCAAGCCTACGCCGGCCTCCACCAGTCCCGTATAGGTTTCGGCATGCGCCTGCACATGATCGGAGTGAAGCAGGATTTCACAGCCGCCGCCCAGCGCAAGGCCGGACGGCGCAGAAACGACCGGAAACGGCGCGAATTTCAGAGCCCTGTAAACGCGCTGCCCGCCGGCGATAAATTCTTCCACCTGCGGCCACATCGCGATGTTTATCATGAACAGCGCCAGACCCAGATTTGCCCCGGCGGAAAAAGCGGATCCCTCATTGTAAACGACAAGAGCCTTGTATCGCCCCTTGCCGTCGCCGATGGTCTGGATGGTTTTCATCAGCAGCTCGAAAATCTGCTCGTCGAACGTGTTCATCTTGCTTGTTTTCTCGAAGCATAGAACGCCGTCGCCAACATCCCAAACGGAGGCTGACCCATTTTTCATGACAGGCTTCGATGCCAGCTTTATATCCGACAGCAGCAGCACGCCTTCAGAGCGAACAATGGGATGATACTTGCCGTCCGTTCCAAAATAATGGCGCTTTCCGCCTTCTACCTTGTAGAACGCGCCGCCGCCGACCTTCTTCACCATTTCCGGTACGTCTATCTTATCCGATTTGAGTTTTCCGGCAAACCATGCGGGGCCAAGATCATCGATCATCTCGAACGGGCCCTTTTTCCAGTTATAGCCAAGGCGCATAGCCTCATCGACCGATGCGATATCGTCGGCGATTTCCGGCACGAGAGACGCCGCATAAGCCAATGTCTTCGATAAAACGGCCCACGCGTATTTCCCGCCTTCGTCATCTGTTTCCATGACAGCGCGCAGGCCTTTCTTCCCCGCATCCATTGAAGCCAGCTTCGGCTTATCCGCCTTGCGGTACATGCCTTCGTCAAAAATATCGGCGGACAGAGACAGAGCCTGTTTTTCTTTCTTTTTCGCCGGATCGGGATTGAGGCGATAGAAACCGCCCTTGCCCTTGCGCCCCGTATAGCCGACCGCGATCATCCGGTGCACGAAAGGGTAATCCTTGTAAATTTTCCTGTACCAGTCGTTTTTGGGCAGCGTGGACAGCATCGACTCCGCCAGATGCGGCATCAGGTCGACGCCCACAAGGTCGATCAGCGCGAAAATCCCCGTTTTCGGAATGCCAACCGGTTTGGACATAATGGCATCGGCAACTTCAATCGGGACTTTTCTTTCAACCGCCTCGTTCAGGCCGCACTGCATCCAGAACACGCCGAGACGGTTGGCAATGAAACCCGGCGTATCGTGGCAACGCACAACCCCCTTGCCCAAATTCACGTCACAAAACTGCGCAATCGCATCAGCGGCGTCCTTGCGCGTATTTTTCCCAACTACCAGTTCCAATAAGCGCATATAGCGCGGCGGATTGAAAAAGTGAGTGATAAGAAAATCCTTTTCGAAATCCTTGCCCCGACCCTCGACAAGGTTTTGAAGCGGGATAGTCGATGTGTTTGATGAAACGACAGATCCCTTCTTGCGGTGCTTATTTATTTTCTCATAGGTTGCGTGCTTGACTTTCAGGTCCTCGAGCACAACCTCGATGATCCAGTCGCAATCCGACAAAAGCTTCAAATCATCCTCAAGATTGCCCGTTGCAATCAGATTCGCATTGTCCTTGTGCATGAAAGGCGCCGGATCAGCCTTCAGCATTTTTTCAACCGCCTTCGCAGCCAAGTTGCTTCCGTCCTTTGGCTTAATATCCAGCAAAACGACCTGAATGCCCGCATTCGCCACCTGCGCGGCAATCCCCGAACCCATAACCCCCGAACCGATAACGGCGACTTTGCTGATGATCATGTTAATGCCTTTCCGAACAGATCAAACCACCCCGGCATCATAGCAGCATTTAGCGGATCTGAAACCGTTCGCAAAGCTTGCATTAGTTTACGTAGTATTGTACGGTCGCAGCAAAGGAAAAAATGCAGCTCCTCCATGCAATCGGCATCGCCGACGCCCCGGACCGCGAAGAATTTATTACAGACGTTCTGGCCGCCGACTGGGCATGCTACGCTGCGCCGGAAGACAAGGTTGACGAGCCGCGCCTGCGCGCCGTCATCAATGCTTTTCCCGACGGGTTCAGGCTCTACCTGAAAGGCAACAAGCCTGTAGGCTATACGGGCTGGTATCCGATCGCGCGCGCTATTTTCGACCGGCTGCACGACGCGCCGCAGACCCTGACCCACCGGGGACAAATCATGCCGCTGCCCGGCCTGTCGCGGGGGGGCGATTACCTATACCTGTTCAATTACAGCATCATCCCCGCGCTTCATAAAACGCCTGAAAGCAAAGCGATGATTCAGGATTTCGCCCGCGTCGTGCGCGTTGCGCCGCACCGGGGACTGGCCGCCGTCACCGTGTCGCCGGACGGCGCGCGCGTGGCTGAGAAATTCGGCATGACCCGCCGCGGTGAAATGACGCACGACGGCGCGCCGGAAGACGTTTACGCCCTGCGCCTGTATTAAAGTTCATCCCAGTTGAAAGCGAGGACGGACGATATGTCCGTACAGCCGGTCAGAAGCATGACCAGCCGGTCAAAGCCCAGCGCCATCCCGGCTCCAGCGGGTAAACCGTCATCCATCATGGAAAGATATTTTTCATCGAGGACGACGGATGGAAGCCCTTCATTTTTACGACGATCCTGCTGCGCCGCAAAGTTTTTCCGCTGCCGCGCCGCGTCGGTCAGGGACGGAAAGCCATCGCTCAGTTCCATGCCCGCGATGAACAGTTCGCTGCGCTCTATGAATGCACCCGATACATGCGCCTGCGCCGAGGAGGTCAGGAAATCAGGCCAGTCGCATAGGAACACCGGCCTTTCAAATCCTAAAAACTTCTGCACATGGTCAAGCAAAACGGTGAACAGGAAAACGGCGTCGCCGCGCCACTCATCCTTGACAGCAAGACCCGCTTTTTCCAGCACGGCGGCAAAACCAGCCGCCGTGAAGTCGGGCAACGCCGCGCCTGTGTATTTTTCTACCGCCGCAGCGATGCTCAGCCGGTCCCACGGCGTAGCGAGATTTATTATATGGCCGTCGTATTCGAGAAAACCGCTGCCGCCCATGGTTTCGTGCGCCCGCAGCGTGAAGCATTCAACATCGCTTTCAATCTGCGCCAGCGTACCACCGACCCTCGCCCATTCCAACATCGTGAATTCCGGGTTGCGGAAACGCCCCCGGTCGCCGCGCCGGAAGTTCTGCGTCAGGGTATAAAGCTTCTTGAAGCCGCCCGCCTCCATCCGCTTGATCTGGTATTCGGTGGATGTAGTCAGATAACGATCATCTTCCACGGAAAATGAATCGATCGCCGCATCGGGCGTCGTCCCGCGCACCAGAAGCGGCATGTCGATTTCGATGAAACCTTCCTTGTGCAGGCAATCCCGCACGGCGCGCTTGATGACGTGGCGTTTTTGCAGGATATCTTTCCGCGAAACGCCGCGTGCATCAGGCTTTAGCCAGCGAACACCATCTCCTGTAAAATATTTTTCCATCCCATACAAACAGATTTGTTTTTAACCGGATCAATCCTCAGAACCCGCCGCAATTACAGATATCTCCTCAAGCGGCATATTCTCCATTTCAGCCTGGTCATCCCGCCCCTGCCTGAATTCCGCAACGACTTCGTTGGCCCAGGAAAGAATCTTGGGAATTTCCTGATAGCGCCCGTCCAGAAGCCATTTGACGTTATTGACGACTTCGCCTTCATAAATCTTTACATCCTTGATATCGGGCATCGGCAATGCGATGCCCGCGACCAGGCGGCGATAGATTGTCATCAGGCTTTCAAGGGAACCGATCACCAGCAACTTGTCCCGCATCAATTGCAGCGTATCCAGTTTGTATTCCATGTACGGCAGGTGATATTTCGCCAGGAAGGCCTTTATTTTTCGCAATTCATGTATATTGGCGTTGTGCGCTATATCCGTCTCCGAGCGCCGCAAAAACAATTTGCCATCCCCGCCGCGCAACAAAGCGATATTGCCGAAAACGAGGCCTGTCAAAGCGTTCCCCTCATCCGCAATGATTTTTTGCAGAACATCCGCTTTTTTCTGGTCGAGCGTGAATTTCTTCTTTTCCTGGGCAATATTCTTCAATGCCGTTGCCGCCTTTTTTGAATCCGCCGTGCGCAGGGCGGCCACGATGCTGCGCATGAACTTTTCTTTCTTTGCGGACCCCAAAAGATTTTCCAGCGCCTGGCCGATATTTGAAAGATGCGCTTCGATTTTATCGATTGTTTCGCGCGCATCCTGATAGCGCCTGATATCATCAAGCAGCTTCTTCTTCATTTTCTTGTTGCGATCCAGAACGATGCCCGCGTCCGCCGTCCACCGTATATTGCCCTGGATGCCCAGCCTGACTTCTTCACTTTTTATTACGTTGCGCACAAGAGTCATAAAACAGTTCAAACGCAGATAACATTGCGAAAACTCGACAATCATCTGCTGCAACGCATGGATCGTTTCGCGGGCCGCAAGCTTTAATTTCGGCGCATCAGGATGATTGGGCTTCTCTTTTGACTTTTTCGCTTCTTCCTCAGCCCAGTGCAGCGCATATTGGAAAAAGTAGCCGTAAAATTTTCGGAGCCAGTTTTCCTCAGCCGCGATTGTTTCCTCCCTGTAATTCTCGGCAATAATTTGAATGCGTTTTTTTATGTGCTCGACAAAACGCTGCTCGACGCGATCAAGGTCATACCCGAGCGGAAGGCCGAGTTCCTGTAGAAAATCATCATCCTGCATCACGCCGCTTCTTCAAGAATGATTGCCGTGCCCTGACCGCCGCCGATGCACATCGTGGCAAGGCCCGTACGCGCTTGATGCCGTTGCATCAGGCTTGCCAGTTTTCCGGTGATGCGCGCGCCCGATGCGCCCAGGGGATGGCCCAGCGCGATTGCGCCGCCATCGAGATTCAATTTCTTCTGATCTATTCCCAATTCCTTTATGACCGCAAGCGACTGCGCCGCAAAAGCTTCGTTCAGTTCGACAATATCGATATTTTTCAGGTCAATGCCCGCGCGCTTCAGCGCTTTCTGCGTGGCCGGAACGGGGCCGATGCCCATGATCTCCGCCTTGCAACCCGCGACGCCAATGGAGCGGATGCGCGCCATGATCGGCAGCTTGTTCTTTTTCGCATATGCCTCTGATGCGACTAAGACGGCTGCTGCGCCATCGGTCAGGGGCGATGCCGTTCCGGCCGTAACGGTTCCTTCCGTGTCAAAAGCGGGTCGCAGGCCGGCAAGCGTTTCGACCGTGGTATCGGGCCGTATCGTTCCGTCCTCCTTCACATCCCCTATCGGGACAATTTCGTCCCTGAATTTTCCTATTTTTTGCGCCTCGGCCGCTTTCTTATGGGACTCATATGCAAACTGTTCCTGATCTTTCCGGGTTATCTGATATTTCTTGGCAAGGTTTTCCGCCGTTTCCCCCATGCCCATATAGGCCTGCGGATATATTTTCCCCAGTTTCGGGTTCGGCATCGGGTTGAACCCGCCCATTGGTATACGGGTCATGGATTCAACGCCCGCACATACAAAAACTTCGCCTGCGCCCATCTGGATATAGCCGGCCGCCATCTGCAACGTCGTCATGGAAGACCCGCAGAACCGATTGACAGTCGCCCCGCCTACGCTTTCCGGCAACCCGGCCAGATTGACGACAATGCGGGCCAGATTGAACCCCTGCTCGGCTTCCGGAAAAGCGCATCCCATCAGCAGGTCCTCGATATCGCCAGGCGTCACGCCCGTCTCCCTGATCAGCGCCGCCACAACGGCGGCCGCCATGTCATCGGGCCGCACCGAAGCCAGCGCCCCCTTATTGGCAAAATGAAACGGCGTCCGCTTGTATCCGCAAATGACGACAGGTGTTTGCATGAATGATTCTCCCTCTCCCGGCCCTGTATTTTATATGCGCCGGGGCCGGGAATCTACGGGTTTTTAATGATAGATTCCTTTTGACAAAAGCCGTGAAATCGGGCAGCAAATGGTCGGAAGAATGCATTTACAACAAGCGGAGGATGACATATGGCTGCCACTGCCGAACCAAAGGGATTAAAGCGTATCTGCATGGGATGCGGTACGCGCTTTTATGACTTCAACAAACGTCCTGTTCTGTGCCCGTCCTGCGGGGCGGAATTTACCGGCGAGGTAAAGACCAAAGGCCGCCGCCGCGCGGTCGCTAACGATGAAACGCCTGCACCCGCCGAAGCCGCGGGGGAAGAAACGGAAGAGGCCGCCGATGACACGGTGGTGAGCCTCGAGGATGTGGAGGAGGAGGAAGACGACGACGATGAAGACGAAG
>JACQIJ010000135.1 GCA_016198545.1 Pseudomonadota bacterium | reverse complement strand
GTCCCTCCGCCCGCACCATCTGCCGCGATGCAGGATGAAAGCCTAAATAAGATATTATAAGAGAGAGAAAAAATGCAGGTCAAGGAACTGAAAAGCGAAGGTCTCCGTTATGAGATGGAAGTCACCGTCACGGCGAAGGATATCGATAAAAAAATCGATGAAAGACTGATCGAGGTCGGCAAGACGGTGAAGATGCCCGGCTTCCGTCCCGGCAAGGTTCCGCCGAATATCCTGAAGCAGCGTTACGGCAAGGCCGTGCTGGGCGAAGTGCTGGAGAGCGCCGTCAACGACACGACATCCAGGGTCATCAAGGATAAAAAACTGCGTCCCGCGCTCCAGCCGAAAATCGAAGTCAAGGAATTCGATGAGGGCAAGGATCTGGTCTACACAATGGCGCTTGAAGTGCTGCCGGAATTCAAGGTCATGGACCTGAAAGGCATAAAGCTGGAAAAACCCGTGGCAAAACCGGAGAAAAAAGCTGTCGATGAGGCGCTGGATCGCATCGGCAAGCAACGCCGGGAAAGCAGCGCCGTCGACCGCGCCGCGAAGAAGGGCGATATCGTGAAAATCGATTTCAGAGGCCGCACGGCCGATGATGACAAGGAACATCCCGGCATGCAGGGGGAGGGACACTTTCTGGAACTGGGAAGCGGTCAATTCATTCCCGGCTTCGAAGACCAACTGGCCGGCAAGAAAAAGGGCGATAAGACGGATGTGAAGGTTTCGTTTCCGAAGGAATACCACGCCGCCGACCTGTCGGGCCGCGAAGCGATCTTCGCCGTCGAAGTGCACGAAGTGCGCGAACCGAAGAAAACGGAAATCGACGACGACTTTGCCAAGAATCTGGGCTTTGACAATGAAAAAGCTCTGCGCGATGCCGTGGAAAAGCAGATAAAGTCCGAATACGACGCGTTCAGCCGTACGAAGGTCAAGCGCGCGCTGCTGGATATTCTCGATGATTCCCACGAATTCCCCGTGCCTCAGGGCATGCTGGATCTGGAATTCCAGAGCATCATGAACCAGATAAAAATGGAGCGTCAGTCCGAACTGGACAAGGATGGCAATCTGAAGCTGAAGGACGACGAGGAAGAGGAACTGAAGGCTATTGCCGAACGCCGCGTGCGCCTCGGCATGATTTTATCCGAGGTCGGATCGGCCAACAACGTGCGCATTACGGATCAGGAGCTGCAGCGCGCCGTCATCTCGGAAGCGCAGAAATACCCCGGCCAGGAAGCGCAGGTGTTCGAATTTTTCCGCAGCAACCGGCAGGCGCTGGATTCCCTGCGCGCGCCGGTGTTCGAGGACAAGGTCGTCGATTTCATCCTCGAACTGGCCGACGTGACGGAAAAGGAAGTCCCGCTCGATACCCTGACCGCGGCAGAAGACGAGGAGTCCTACCTCGAAAAGAAAAAAGACAAGAAGTCTTCCGGCGGAGCGAAGAAGAAACCGGAGGAGTCCGAGGACAAGCCGAAAGCCAAAACGAAGAGGTAAAGGAACATCAGGATGATATTGAGACCCGCATTCACTACCGTGGCAAGCGGCTTCTTGTCGTATATGAGTATGATTCCGCAAGTCCCGGACTCTGTTGACCGGATGATAGCCTCTGCCGGCATCGGCCTTGCCACGGCCATCGTAGCCGAGGTTGCCGGAATGGCGAGTTTTCTTGGTACGGGCTACGCCGTCAATAGGATTGATCCTAAAACAAAAAATTATCCTACCGGAGAAATTTTATTGGGCATTGTCGCGGGCGACGATCCGAAAAGTAAATGGTTTGAGACTGCAGGCTGGTGCGCATGGGCTTTAAGCGCATTTCTGACCTACAATGCGGTCCAGAATCATTTTGTATCAGGATCCAGGCAAGCGCACGAGAAAGGTAATGTCGCCGTCCGCGATGTATCAAAATTTACGCCTGCGTCTTCTTCAACTCCCTCTCCTTAAGTTCTCCGGCGCTTAATTTACGACGACAGCGGCCAGGGGGCCAGAACCCCCTTGATAACCCCGCCTCTCTGCTATAGTTTTTGATAAGATAAGGATTCCAACCGAAAAGGCGCACCCATGACACGCGATATCGAAGATCTGACTTATGGTTATCTTGTTCCCACGGTTATCGAGCAGACCAACCGCGGCGAGAGGGCGTATGACATCTATTCCCGCCTGCTGAAGGAACGCATCGTGTTCCTGACCGGGCAGGTGGACGACCATGTTTCCGCCCTGATATGCGCGCAGCTTCTGTTTCTGGAGTCGGAAAATCCGAAAAAAGATATCTCCTTTTATATCAATTCGCCGGGCGGCGTCGTGACATCGGGGCTCGCGATGTATGATACGATGCAATACATCAAACCCGACGTTTCCACTGTATGCATCGGGCAGGCCGCCTCAATGGGCTCCCTGCTGCTGGCCTCGGGCGAGGCGGGCAAGCGTTACGCCCTGCCGCATGCGCGCATTATGATCCACCAGCCGCACGGCGGGGCGCAGGGGCAGGCGGCGGACATCGAAATTCAGGCCAAGGAAATCCTGCGTCTGCGCGCGATGCTGAACGATATATACGTCAGGCATTGCGGCCAGAAACTGACCGCCATTGAAAAGGCGATGGATCGTGATAACTTCATGTCTTCGGAAGAAGCCAAGAAGTTTGGTCTTATCGACCAGGTCGTAGCCTCGCGTCCCGATACGGGCGGCGATGCCGATAAAAAATAAGGTTAACGCCCCTTCCTCTTGATTTTGGGCTAAATTGCTCACAATTAATGAATTGTGATCCCTTCTTGGCAACCTCCTTTTAACGGAGTTGGGTTATACTGGCGGGAAGGGCAGTTGTGCGTGACGCGTAACAATCTGAAAAAAGAAAGAAAAATCAAATGATTGGCTTTTCATCCTTCGGCAAGGCGGGAATGGTTCCGGTATTACCGTTGCGGGATATTGTCGTATTTCCGCACATGATCGTGCCTTTGTTCGTGGGGCGCGAAAAATCGGTCAAAGCGCTGGAACATGTCATGCGCGAGGACAAGCAGATATTGCTGCTGACCCAGAAGTCGTCGGCGCAGGATGATCCTGCCGGTACGGATTTATATGAAATAGGTGCGATAGGAACGATACTGCAGTTGCTGAAGCTTCCCGATGGCACGGTGAAGGTTCTTGTGGAAGGTAGCCGCCGCGTGAAGGTCGTGAAATATTCCGACCGGGCTGAATTTCTCGAGGCGCAGATTGAGGACGTCAAAGACGAAACTCCGGCGGGTGACAAGGATCTGGAAGCCCTGGCGCGCGCCGTTGTGGCGCAGTTCGAGCAATACATCAAGCTCAACAAGAAAATTCCGCCGGAAGTCTTGGTCTCCATCAACCAGATCGACGACCCGTCGAAACTGGCCGATACGATTGCCGCACACCTGGCGCTGAAGATTGAGGAAAAGCAGTCTTTGCTGGAGATCGCCGGCGCAACGGGGCGTTTCGAGCGGATTGTCGATCTGATCGAAGGCGAGGTCGGCGTTCTGCAGGTTGAAAAGCGCATCCGCAACCGCGTCAAGCGGCAGATGGAAAAGACGCAGCGCGAGTATTACCTGAACGAGCAGATGAAGGCCATTCAGAAGGAGCTGAACGAAGGCGAGGGCGGCTTCGATGAAATGGCGGATCTCGAAAAGAAGATTAAGGACACGAAGCTTTCGAAGGAAGCGCAGGAAAAGGCCGAGCACGAGTTGAAGAAGCTGCGCCAGATGAGTCCGATGTCCGCTGAGGCGACGGTCGTGCGCAATTATCTCGACTGGATACTGAACGTGCCGTGGAAAAAACGCACGCGCGTCAAAAAGGACATCAGGGCGGCGCAGAAGATACTGGATCAGGATCATTACGGGCTGGAGAAGGTCAAGGAGCGCATCCTCGAATACCTGGCCGTGCAGCAGCGCACGAACAAGGTCAAGGGGCCGATTTTGTGCCTCGTCGGCCCGCCCGGCGTCGGCAAGACGTCGCTGGGCCAGTCCATCGCACGCGCCACGAACCGCAATTTCGTGCGCGTATCGCTGGGCGGGGTGCGCGATGAAAGCGAAATTCGCGGCCATCGCCGCACCTATATCGGCGCGATGCCGGGCAAGATCATACAGGGCATGAAAAAAGCGAAATCCAGCAACCCGTTCTTTCTTCTGGACGAGGTGGACAAGCTGGGCAACGACTGGCGCGGTGACCCGAGCGCGGCGCTGCTGGAAGTGCTCGATCCGGAGCAGAACGACAAGTTCAGCGACCATTATATGGAGCTTGATTACGATCTGTCCGATGTCATGTTCGTCTGCACGGCGAATACAACGTCGACCATGCCGCGTCCGCTGCTGGACAGGATGGAGGTTATCCGCATCTCCGGCTATACGGAGGACGAAAAGCTCCAGATCGTGAAGCAGCACCTGCTGTCCAAGCAGACGGAGGCTGCCGGTCTGAAGAAGGACGAGTTCTCCCTTGATGATGACGCTTTGCGCGACCTGATCCGCTACTACACGCGGGAGGCGGGCGTCCGCAATCTTGAGCGCGAACTGGCCAATCTCTGCCGCAAGGCCGTCAAAGACGTCCTGATGAACAAGGAGGAGAAAATCGCGGTTTCTCCCGACAATCTGGAAAAATACGCCGGCGTCCGGAAATTCCGTTTCGGCGAGATCGAGGAAAAAGACCGCGTCGGCGTGGTCAACGGGCTGGCCTATACCGAAGTCGGCGGCGACCTGCTGTCGATTGAGGCCGTCACCATGCCCGGCAAGGAAGGCAAGGTCACGACCACGGGCAACATCAAGGAAGTGATGAAGGAATCCATTACCGTGGCCGAGATGCTGATAAAATCCCGGGCATCTCAGTTCGGAATTAACTATGAAAACCTCAATGAAAAGAGCATACACGTCCACGTGCCGGAAGGGGCAACGCCCAAAGACGGCCCGTCCGCCGGGGCGGCGATGGTTACGGCCATCGTATCGGCTCTGACGGGCATAGAGGTAAGGCGCGACATCGCCATGACCGGCGAGGTCAATCTGCGCGGCTACGTTACCGCCATCGGCGGGCTGAAGGAAAAGCTTCTGGCCGCGCTGCGCGGGGGCATCAAGAAAGTTCTTATCCCCAAGGACAATATCAAGGATCTGGCCGACATTCCCGACAAGGTAAAGGACGGGCTGGAAATTGTTCCAGTCAACACCATCGAGGAAGTTCTGGCCCATGCCTTGATTCGGATGCCTGTACCGCTTCCGGCGGATACTGACGGGAAGATCGACCGGGACGCGTCGAAATCTGCGGAAAACAAGGGTGAGGGCGCGATTCGCCATTGAGTCCCTGCGGGGAAAATCGTAAAACTGGATTCGTTCCGAGCATTTGATTCTCTGGATTGAAGGGGTGCCTGATGTCTCGGGGTATGTTTTACTTTTAACTCTAGCAAGGGGGAGATTCCCGTGAATAAAGCAGAACTCGTTGAAACCGTCGCTAAAAAAACCGGCGTATCCAAGGTACAAGCGCAAAAAACCGTTGATGCCACTTTCCAGGCCATCCAGCTTGCGCTGAAAAAGGGAGGCGAGGTGCGTCTCGTCGGTTTCGGAACCTTCATGGTTTCCAAACGCTCGGCGACGACCGGCCGCAACCCGCGCACGGGCGCGACGATCAAGATCCCGGCTCGCAAACAGCCAAAATTCCGCGCCGGCAAGGAACTGAAAAAGGCCGTAAACAAGTAATTTCCGGCGATTTTTTGCAGCCCCCGCCTGGGCGGGGGCTGTTTTCGTTCCGGCGCGACAAAAGCCTTGAAATCCGCGCCTCAAACGATTATTGGTAATGCCTGGCTGGTGACGGGCGTTTAGCTCAGCGGTAGAGC
>JACQIJ010000117.1 GCA_016198545.1 Pseudomonadota bacterium | reverse complement strand
CCTCGGTCGCCTGCTTCATCAGCTCGCGCGCGAACTCTCGCTCGTCGGTGATGTACTGCTCCTTCTTGCCGTGCTTGATGCGGTAGAGCGGGGGCTGGGCGATGTAGACGTGCCCGCGCTCGATGAGCTCCTTCATGTGCCGGAAGAAAAAGGTCAGCAGGAGCGTGCGGATGTGCGAGCCGTCCACGTCGGCGTCGGTCATGATGATGATTTTGTGGTAACGTACCTTGTCGGCGTTGAATTCCTCCGGCCCGATACCGGTGCCCAGCGCGGTAATCAGCGTGCCCAGTTCGTTGTTGCCCAGAACCTTGTCGAAGCGCGCGCGCTCGACATTCAGGATTTTCCCGCGCAGCGGCATGATCGCCTGATTGGCGCGGTTGCGCGCCTGCTTCGCCGAACCGCCGGCGGAATCGCCCTCGACGATGAAGATTTCGGATTTGGACGGATCGCGCTCCTGACAGTCGGCCAGCTTCCCCGGCAGGGTGGAAATATCCATCACGCCCTTGCGGCGCGTCATTTCGCGGGCCTTGCGGGCGGCCTCGCGCGCGGCGGCGGCCTCCACGATCTTGGCCACGATCTTTTTCGCATCGGCCGGGTTTTCCTCCAGCCACGTGCCGAGATGTTCGGCGATCGCCGCTTCCACCACCGGGCGCACCTCGGAAGACACCAGCTTGTCCTTCGTCTGGGAGGAGAATTTCGGGTCGGGAACTTTCACGGACAGAACGCAGGAAAGCCCTTCGCGCATGTCATCGCCGGTCGGCTTGATTTTCTCTTTTTTGAGAATCCCGCTGTCTTCGGCGTATTTGGTGATAACGCGGGTCATCGCGCTGCGGAAGCCCTGCAAATGCGTGCCGCCGTCACCCTGCGGGATGTTGTTGGTGAAGCACAGCATGGTTTCGTGGTACGCGTCCGTCCATTCCATCGCCGCTTCCACGACCATTTTCCCGTCATCCGCCTTGATGTAGATCGGCTTGCGGATAAGGGGCGTCTTGTTGCGATCGAGCCATGCGACGAAGCTTTCGATCCCGCCTTCATAGTGGAGATTGATTTCCCTTTTCTCTCCGTTACGCAGATCGGACAGGTAGATATTGACGCCGGAGTTCAGGAACGCCAGTTCGCGCAGGCGGTCTTCCAGCGTTTCAAAATCGAATGTCGTCATCGTGAACGTCTGCGGCGACGGCAGGAAGGTGACTTCCGTTCCGTTGCGCTGGCCCGGCTTCATGTCGCCGGTGGATTTCAGCGGCGCTTCGGGATCACCGTCCTTGAAGCGCATAAACCATTCCTTGCCCTCGCGCCAGATGCGCAGATCGAGCCGCGTAGAAAGCGCATTGACGACGGATACGCCGACGCCATGCAGACCGCCGGAGACTTTGTAGGAATTCTGGTCGAACTTCCCGCCCGCGTGCAGCTGGCACATGATGACCTGCGCGGCCGAAACTTTTTCCTCCGGATGAATATCGACGGGAATGCCGCGGCCGTTATCGCGCACGGTCACCGATCCGTCGGCGTTCAGAACGATGTCGATGCGGTCACAATGACCGGCAAGCGATTCGTCGATCGCGTTGTCGACGACCTCATACACCATATGATGCAGCCCCGTGCCGTCATCGGTGTCGCCGATATACATGCCGGGGCGCTTGCGCACCGCCTCCAGCCCCTTGAGGACCTTGATCGATTTCGCGCCGTATTCCGCGTTCCCGGCAGGAGTTTGTTCAGGTTGTTTCTTTGCCATTTCAGCCATGATTCAAATCGTACGTTAAGTGTTTAAAAAAACGCGGTTTTTCCGCAATTCCCGTGCCCTGATTTTTATAGCATACGGGTATGGAAAAACACAGGGAAAACGACACTTATCCTGTGCATTTTTTATTATTAATATCAATGGGTTGTGGGGCGCCAAAACTGCGTAAAAACGACCAGCGCGATGGAGCATGCAACGATGCCGATTCCGTCCGCGATTCGCGCCCGTTCCCGCCGCCGCAGCAGGCGGTAAATCAGCAGGATCATGAACGGCTCGCACAGGCTCACCGTGCTGACATACGCGGGATTTTCGACGATGGAGATCGCGTACCATTTCGACGGCGTCGCCACCAGCCACCCTGCGGCGGCGCACAGGCCCGCCAGCACCACGCGCTTCTCGCGGAAGGATGAATTCAAATCGAGATGCGGGATGAATTTCCACGACGCGGGCGCGATCGTCATCAGCGCGTAAAGCGCCCACACCACGGCGGACTGGATCAGCGTGTAGTAAAAGACACCTTCCGGCGGCGCGGCGCGTTCCATAGCCAGCTTGCCCAGCACCATTCCGACGCAGGCCAGCGCCATGTACGGCGACATGGTTTTTAATGTGCCCCAGCTGATCGCGCATTGTTTCAGCCGCAGCGCGAAAAACACACTGCCCGCCAGCGCTGCGATGATGCCTGCCGTGCGCAGCGGCGTTTCGATATATTGTACGGCCAGCGAGGGCGTGATTGCCGTCCACAACACGAACGTACCCGCCACCACCAGCGGCCCGATGCGCGTTACCACGCCCGCGCCGCTTTTCGCCGTCATGCCGAAATAGACCAGGTCGAACCAGCAGAAAATCACCGCGCCCGCGACGACATACACATAGTAAAGCGGATCGTTCGGCGCATCGTAAAACGGCACGAAGGGCAGCAGCGCGACTACGGCGGCCAGCCGCATCCACCACAGCATGTGCAGTGCGCGCACCTTGAAATGCTCGTTGACCAGCGCCATCGCGCTCTGCGCCAGCATGGTGATGAGGGCGAAAAGAACCCAGGCGGGAATCATCATTATTGGAGCATATCACGGTGCTTTCTCCTCCCTTTGCCCGTTAATATTTACATATTGCTGATAAATGGCAGACAGGTATGCTACTTTCCCAGTAACGTTATTTAAGCAGGAGAAACGTCATGAATTATAAAATGATTGCCGCTGCCGCGACCCTGGCACTTTTGCCCCATTTTGCTGTTGCCGCCCAACCGGCGCCTGCAAAGGATGAAATTCCTCAGGAAGTGTTCAGTTCTGTATCGCCGAAGAATTTGATGGAGCCCAGCTGGCTCCTAGAAGATTCGATGCACAGATTGATAAAAGAGGCTTCGGTCTTAAAACAGATAGCAAAAATTCCTGTATCAGTAGAGAAGCAATTGAAGCCGTCTGACTTGCTGCCCAAGTAATTTCAGGCTACGCAGCTTTTCCCTGTGCCGTCACGCGCGCGATGCCGCCGTTGATCTCGAACCTCATCGCGTTGCCGTGCAGCGCCGTGAACAGGCCTCTGTCCGTGCCGGTCAGCCACACCTGCACCTTCATCGCCAGCAATATGTTGTAAAGACCGGCGCGGCGAGATTCGTCCAGATGCGCGGCGACTTCGTCGAGCAGCAGCACCGGCGGCGCCCCGCGCTCCGCCGCGATCAGGCGGGCATGGGCCAGAACAATCCCAATCAGCAACGCTTTTTGCTCCCCGGTGGAGCACTGATCCGCCGGCATGTCCTTTGCGGCGTATTGCGCGCGCAGATCGCTCTTGTGCGGACCTGTCGCCGCGCCGCCGGTTTGCGCATCCTGCGCGCGGGTCTGTTTCAGCTGGTACTTGAACAGATCCTCCACCTCCAGCGCCGGAGCGCGGGTCAGAAGTTCGTCTATCGAGCCTGAAATCCTTATGCGGGCGCGCGGAAAGTGCGTATCGTCCGCGCGGTCGCAAGCGGCCTGCAGGCGGCCCGCGAAATCAAGCCGCGCCGCGGCTATGGCGACGCCGGTTTCGGCCATCGTCGCCTCCAACGCATCCAGCCATGCGGGATCGGGATACGGCTGCTCCTTCAGAATTTTCGAACGCTGGCTCATTGCATTTTCATACCGCGTAACGCGCCCCGCATGGCCGGGATCGAAAGAAAACACAAGCCGGTCGAGAAAACGGCGGCGCGTCCCGGCAGCGTCGAGGAACAACCGATCCATCTGCGGCGTCAGCCACACGACGGACAGATATTCAGCCAATATGGATTGCGCCTTTGCCGCTTCGCCGTTGATGCGGATGACACGTTTGTCCGTAGCAGGGTCGCGCCCCGTTCCGAGTTTCGTTTCGCCATAGGGCGTTTCTGCAATAGCGGACACGGCCCACGGCTGTATCCCCTCGCCCCGCTCGGACAGCGTCCTCGCTTCCCTCTCCCCATGGTAGAGAGGGTTGGGCTGAGGGGGCAAATAACATCTCTGGATTTCGCCGACTTTTGCGCCGCGCAACCCCCGCCCGGGTGTCAACAGCGACAACGCCTCGAGAATATTCGTCTTCCCCGCGCCGTTCGGCCCATACAGCACCACCGGTCCAGCATGCAAACCATCAAGCCCAGTGCTTTCATAACTGCGGAAATTCGTGAGGGAGAGGGATGTGATATGGGCCATGCCTTTATTTTAGAGCGGCACAGGTGGAAATGTATAGACATTTAGATGGAAAGCCGCGTTATCCCAAAGACAGCGCCCGTTTCACGAGGCCCGGATAATCGGTGATCAGGTGCACGTCCGGCTCGCGCCCGTAACGGACGATGACCGCCCGCGTGCGCGGGTCTTCAGCGGGAGGTTTCTCGGCGTAACTCCATAGATAAACTTCGCAGTTCTTTCTACGCGCATAGGCGAGGAATTCGTCATTGAAATCCACGATATTGGGATTAAGGCTGGTGGGCTTCACTTTGTCCCAAACATTCTCCACCAGATCCCGACTGAAATGGCGCGACATATAACTCCCGGGGGACTCGATATGCATCAACTCTTCCTGCGCAGCGCTCGCCTCAAACAGGAGGCCGATTTTCACATCCGGCGCTTTCGCGCGCAGGTCGGCGAGCTCATCGAATGAAAAAGATGAAAATACGACTTTATCTATGCCTAAGGCGTTTGTTGCCGCGTAATGGCGGGCAATTTCCAGCGCCTTTTTGTGCGTTCCCCGTCCGGTCAGTTCAATATTAAGAATTCCGTTATGGTCAGCGGCAACTTTGAAAATCTCCGGCAGGGAAGCGATGCGGTAGCCTGTGTTCAGGCTTTTCCGTTTTAACGCGGTCAGGGTCATTTCGTGCACATGCCCCTCCGTCCGTTCATTCCGGTCCGCGCCATCAAGGTGAAAGTTCAGAATATCGTCGTGAATGACCGCCAAATCGTTGTCCGCTGTCATCATGACATCGATCTCCAGCCCGTCCGCACCTTCGCGCAGATCCTTAAGACAGCTTTGAACAGTGTTTTCCGCAGGCCGTTCAGGCCCGATGGCTGAACGGTTGAACATCGTGACGCCCGACCCGCGATGTCCCAAGACCAGCATGGCGGACCTCAGACCCGCAGCGGCATCAGAACATAGAGCGCGGAAGAATCCGCCGTGTCCTGGATGATCGTGGGCGACGCGGCGTCGGCCAGCACGATGCGGCAACCGTCGCCCGCGATCTGCTGCGTGATATCCAGCAAATAACGCGCGTTGAAGCCGATCTCCAGATTGTCATTGGAATTGACCTCAAGATCTTCCGTCGCGCTGCCCGCTTCAGGCGAGTTGGCGGAAAGCGTCATTGTCTTGCCGTTCAGCGCAATTTTTACGGCGCGGGACTTGCCGTCGGAAATGGTCGATACGCGGTCGATCGCGCTGGAGAATATTTTTGGATTGACCTCGACGATCTTGTTATTGCCCGACGGAATTACCTGTTCGTAATTCGGGAACGTGCCGTCGATCAGCTTGGAGGTCAGAACGATATGATCGAAGGTAAAGCGGATCTTGCTTTGCGACAGGCTGACCTCAATCGCATCCGCCGCTTCCTCAAGTATCTTGCGCAGTTCGCCCACGGCCTTACGCGGAACGATCACGCCCGACATCCCGGACGCGCCGTCGGGCAGAGGCATTTCAAAACGCGCCAAACGGTGGCCGTCCGTGGCAACCGCGCGCAGCACTTTCACTCCGCCGTTATCGGCCTCATGCACATAAATGCCGTTCAGGTAATAACGGGTTTCCTCCGTCGACATCGCAAACTTGGTGCGG
>JACQIJ010000003.1 GCA_016198545.1 Pseudomonadota bacterium | reverse complement strand
GGAAAAACTTCTGGAATAAAACGCCCCCCTGCTCACATATCCGCAAAACAGCAGATTAAAACCCTATAAAAATGATGTAGAATTAAAAATCATCTGCGGTATTCCTCTCAAATTATCCGGGGCAGACCCATATAACCCATAATAAAGACCATGAGTACATTCACTCCCCAGTTCTTTTCCATCATCAAAGACGGCTACTCCCGGTCCGCTTTCCGCGCCGATGTGCTTGCCGGCCTGACGGTGGCGATCGTGGCTCTGCCGCTGGCCATGGCGCTGGCGATCGCCAGCGGAGCATCGCCGGACAAGGGGCTTGTAACCGCTGTTATCGCCGGCTTCCTGATTTCCTTTATCGGCGGATCGCGGGTGCAGATCGGCGGACCGACCGGCGCGTTCGTGGTCGTGGTTTACGACGTGATCTCCCGGCACGGCTATGACGGGTTGATTCTGGCGACCCTGATGGCCGGGATCATCCTTGTGATCGCGGGCTACGCGAAAATGGGGCAGATCATCAAGTTCATCCCGCATCCCGTGGTGACCGGATTCACCGCCGGGATTGCCGTGATCATCGCCTCCTCTCAGGTGAAGGATTTCTTCGGCCTGAAGATTGAATCCGTTCCGGCCGATTTCATTCCGAAATGGCAGGCTTATTTCGAAGCCTTCGGCACGCTGAGCCTGCCGACGCTGGGCGTCGGGCTGGGCGCGCTTGCGGCCATCATACTCCTTCGCCGGTTCGCACCGAAGCTCCCCGGATATCTTATCGCCATAGCGGCCTGTTCCGCGCTCACGACCTTGCTTCACATCCCCATCGAAACCATCGGCGACCGGTTTCCCGACATTCCTGCGGGCCTTCCGGCGCCAAAGCTGCCCGCATGGGATTTCGCCAAGCTGCAAAGCGTAGTTCCATCGGCCTTCATCATCGCCTTCCTGGCGGGAATCGAGGCATTGCTTTCCGCTGTCGTGGCGGACGGCATGACAGGCTACAAGCACCGTTCAAGCCAGGAACTGGTGGGACAGGGCGTTGCCAACCTCGCCTCTGCCCTGTGCGGCGGCCTGCCGGCGACCGGAGCCATCGCAAGAACGGCGACCAATATCAAGGCGGGCGGAAAAACGCCGGCGGCCGGCATGTGCCATGCGCTGTTCCTTCTGATCTTCATGCTGTTCGCGATGGATGTCGTGGCCTTCGTGCCGATGGCCGCGCTTGCCGCAATCCTTTTCATCGTTGCGTGGGGCATGAGCGAAATCGGACATTTCATCCACATTTACAGGCTGTCCCGCACAGACCGCGCAGTGATGGTTCTGACCTTCCTTCTGACCGTTCTGGTCGACCTGACTGTGGCAATCGGCGTTGGCGTTACCCTGGCCTGTTTGCTGTTTATGAAACATATGGCCGAGGCCGTCGAAATCAAATCCGAATGGCGCAAGGCCGGCGTGCAATATGACGGTTCGGTGGAAAATGACGCTCAGCGCAAAGAGCTCCCCCAGGGCGTCGAAGTGTTCCAGATTACGGGTCCTTTCTTCTTCGGCGTAGCGGGAGATCTTATGGACACCCTGAAAAGGATGGGACAGATGCCGAAAATCCTGATTCTGCGCATGCGCCTTGTGCCCTATCTGGACGCAACGGGAGAAAGCGCCCTTGAAGCCGTCATCAAGCAGTGCGGCGACAACGGCACGCACATCATCCTGAGCGGTCTGCAGCCCCAGCCCCTGCGGATGATCAAAAACGCCCATCTGGACGAGAACAGAATTTACGTCCTGTTTTGCGCGGACTACGCCAGCGCGCTTGAAAAAGCCGAAGATATCCTGGCGGAAAACGTCCCGCCGGGCGCCGCCTGACCTGTCTTGAGGCCAGACCGTTTGTTTTTCTGTATTCTGGAAATTATCGCCGGTTGTAAAATTGGCTTGCAAGCGGCTGCGCAAAACTGCTACACAGGCACGTGATGGGCAAGGATAAACCCTGCCATATCAAATAGTTGAGAGCCGGATGTCCGGATCTGGCTCCCTGAAAGCGTAAGAAACCGGAAATAGAGAAAAGGCCATGACCAACGAACTGATTCACGACGTCGAGGAAACGCTCAAGCAGGAGCGCATCGAAAAAATATGGAAGGAATACGGCCCCTATATCATCGGAGGCGTGGTTCTGGCCGTTCTCCTGACAGCGATTTTGTCAGGATGGCGCAGCTATAACGACAGCGTCAACCGGACGCAGACCGCGCAATTCATAGAGGCTCTCGAAAGCGAAGCCCCCGCCGCATCCCTTGAAAAGACTGCGGGCGGCATGCGCGCCGGGCATCGCGCCCTGGCATGGATGAGCGAAGCGGGCGTATTGTTGCAGGCGGGCAAGGAAGAAGAAGCGATGGCCGTTTATAAAAAAGCCGCGGCGGACAAAAACCTGCCGCCTCTGTTCCACGATCTTGCCGTCCTGATGGCCGTGCGGATGGAATGGGCGAAAAGCATGGACGCGAAGGAAAATCCGGGCGCGCAGGCATATCTTGAGAGGCTGCAGCCCATGATACGCGACGAAAACAGCCCCTGGACGTGGCATGCGCGCGTACAGGCCGCCATCATTGCGGCGCAAGGCACTGAGGATTACATGCTGGCCCATACGCATCTGGCCGCCGTGCAGCGCGCGGGAAACAATATCCCTCCCTCCCTGTTCGAACGCGCGCGCGCCCTTGACCGCGTCTATTCGATCCGCGCCGCGGCGCAGGAAAAAACCGGAAGCGCGCCGGAGGAAAAGGACAAGCCGGAAGGATGACAAAGATGACAAAGCCGTTTCGCCGCATATGGTTTCTGGCCGCAGCCCTGTTGCTGTCTTCGTGCGGCAGCGACGAAAAACCGCCGCTGCCGGGAGAGCGCATTTCCGTTCTGGAGATGCAGCGCCATATCGAGCCGGGAGACCTGGCTCTGGACGCGCAAGGGTTCATAGCGCCCGCCGCATGGCGCAACGAATTCTGGCCGCAGACGGGCGGATACCCCAGCCATTCGATGCAAAGCCTGGCGCTGAACGAAGGGGAATTGCGGAAGGCATGGAGCGCCGATATCGGACAGGGCGCAACGGAATCCCTGCCGCTGACGGCGCAGCCGGTCGTTGTTGACGGGCGCATCTTTACGCTGGATACGGATTCGGTCTTAAGCGCGTTTTCCATCGAAAACGGCAAAAAAATATGGCAGGTCGATGTGCGCAGCAAGGGCGAGGATGATCCCGTCATCGGCGGCGGCGTTGCCTATTCGCAAGGACAGATTTACGTGACCAACGGATATGACGAGGTGATCGCGCTCTCTCCCGGCGACGGATCCCTGCTGTGGCGGGTCCGGATTCCGGCGCCGGCGCGCGCCGCGCCGTCCGCCATGGACAGCCGCGTTTTCGTGGCGACGCTGGATAACCGCATCGTCACGCTGGATGCCGCCACGGGGCAGGCCTTGTGGGAATACGCGGGCGTCAGCGAAAGCACGGGACTTGTCGGCGCGGCCAGCCCTGCGGCCAGCACGGACATCGTCGTCCCTGCCTTTTCATCCGGCGAGATATTCGCGTTGCGGATTGAAAACGGCGCGCTGGCCTGGGCGGAAAACCTGTCCGCGTTCCGCGCGCTAGGCAACATATCGGGCCTCTCCGACATACGCGGCATGCCGGTCATCGACAAGGGCCTTGTCATCGCCATCAGTTTCGGCGGGCGCATGATTGCCATCGACCAGCGCACGGGAAACCGCGTCTGGCAACGCGAAATCGGCGGCGCGGAAATGCCGTGGGTGGCGGGAAACTATATCTTCGTGCTGACGACGGAAAGCGAACTGATCGCGCTGGGCCGCGACAACGGCGTCATACAGTGGGTGGCCGACCTGCCGCGCTTTGAAGATCCCGAAGATCACGACGGACCCATTTTCTGGACAGGTCCCGTTCTGGCGGGCGGGCGCCTTATCATCGCCGGATCGAACGGGCATGTCATGGAATTCGCCCCCGATACGGGCAAGCATGTCCGCAGCTGGGCCGCCGGATCGTCCGTCACCATCCCCCCCGTTGTTGCCGGAGAAACGCTTTATCTTCTGGGTGATAACGGCGTCATGTCTGCGTTCAGGTAGACGCCATGTTCACGCTGGCGATCATCGGCAGGCCGAACGTCGGCAAATCGACTCTTTTCAACAGACTGGCCGGCAAGAAACTGGCCATCGTCAACGACACGCCCGGCATCACGCGCGACTGGCGCGAGGCGGAAGGAAGCCTGTTCGGAAATCAACTGCGGATTATCGACACGGCGGGCCTTGAGGAAAGCTTCGACGACAGTATCGAAGGGCGCATGCGCCGCCAGACGGAGGCCGCGCTGGCCGAAGCCGATGCGGCGCTGTTCCTGATCGACGGGCGGGCGGGCATCATGCCGCTGGACGAGCATTTCGCGCGCTGGCTGCGCAAGCAAAAAATCCCCGTCGTTCTCGGCATCAACAAATGTGAAAATGAAAAGGCGGCGCAGGCCGCCATCGGCGAGTCATACGCGCTGGGGCTGGGCGAACCGGTCATCCTGTCCGCCGAGCACGGCATCGGCATGGATCTCCTTCACGACGCGTTGAAAGAGTTTTTCCCTGACGAAAGGAAGCAGGGCGGGGAAGAAAAAGGGGAAGAGAACATTCTCCCCGATCTTGACGCCATCGAGGGAGACGAGAATTACGACTTCGCAGCGGACGCGCCGGAGGAACCGGAGGAAAACCCGATCAAAATCGCCATTGCGGGGCGTCCCAACGTTGGAAAATCGACGCTGCTCAACGCGCTTCTGGGCAGCGAGCGCGTCATGACCGGCCCCGAAGCCGGCATCACGCGCGACGCCATCGCCGTCCGGTGGGAATACAAGGATCGGCCCTTCCGGCTGGTCGATACGGCGGGCCTGCGAAAAAAAGCAAAAGTGGTGGATGAAATAGAACGCATGTCTACGGAAGATACGCTGCGCGCCATCCGGCTGGCGCAGGTCGTCATTCTGGTGGTGGACGCCGCTGTCATGCTGGAAAAGCAGGATCTGACCATCGCGCAGCACGTCATGGAGGAGGGGCGCGCGCTGGTCATCGCCGTCAATAAATGGGATGTGGTGGAGGACGCAAAGGAAGCTCTGCAAAAACTGCGCGATCGGCTCGACATGTCTCTGGCGCAGGCGCGGGGCGTTCCGGTCGTCACGCTGTCGGCCCTGACGGGGAAAAACGTGACGAAAATCATGGATGCCGCGCTGCGCGCATACGAAACATGGAACAAGCGCGTACCGACGGGCAAAATGAACCGGTGGCTGGGCATGATGGAAAGCCGTAACCCCGCGCCGATGGTGAACGGACGCCCGAACCGCCTGAAATACATCACGCAGGTCAAATCCCGCCCGCCGACCTTCGCCCTGTGGGTGTCGCAGGCGGGGGACATGGACGATTCCTACAAACGCTATCTCATCAACGGTCTGCGGGACGATTTCGACCTGCCCGGCGTCCCCGTGCGGCTTCTGGTCAGGGCAAGCCGGAACCCGTACGGGTAAAAATCAGGCAACTTTGGGAATATCCACCGTTACAAACGGCGGAACGGCATTCAGTTGCAGATAGCGCCGTTGCAGTTCCGGCGGAAGATACTTGAAGTCCTTTATGAGGCCGCGGCAATGGGGACTGCCGCAAAGGCACCGCATGGTCCAGCTGTCCTCATCCATGCCGGTTGAATAATCAAAGCAGATTTCCTCGCCGGGATCGATATCGCGCAAAGCAGCCAGGCCGGTCACAGCCTCAATAATGGCGTTAGGATGGCAACTGTGGTTGACGTAGTACCCGTGACCTTGCGGAACGATATAGGAATCGTATCCGACTTGCACGGCGTGTCCTTCGTTCTGATATTGTGAAAGCGGATATTCGAAAACTATGGCCGGTCCGGAGAAATCAAGGATGCGTTCGCCCTTCTTTAGTGCAGTGATGCAAAAGACACCCAGGCCGTACTTGTTTTTGCCTACAGCAATCTTGTCCATATAGGGCGAATGGTTATCCGTTATCTATATCACGGTTTTTATAAAAAAAGATAGAAAAATAGTTGGTGCGGACGCAGCGCGCCCCTCCTTATCTCCCGAATTCCCGGGCCCAGAACAGCCACATTGCAGCCGTCCACGAGAAGTCCGCGCCGCCCAGACCCGCGCCGGACAGGGGATCGAAATATTCCTGGAAGCCGTTTGTCCGTATCAGAACCGCCGTATCCTCTCCGATGCGTTGCAACGCAGCATAGTACCCGGATTCCCGCAACCCGGTCGCAACCATGAAATTCATGATCGCCCAGATCGGCCCGCGCCAGTAGCGCATCCTGTCGAACAGCACATCAGAAGGCACGATCGTCGGCACGGAAAACTTCGATTCGGAAATCCAGCGTTCAACCGTCCCGGCCACTCGTTCTGCGCGTCCGCCGCGCGCAGCGCCCGCATACAGGGACAAAAACGACCCCGATGTCGCAATCCCCGTGTTGCGCCCCGCAACAAGATCAAGGGAGCAATAGGCCCCGGCATTTTCATCCCACAGGGATTCAAATGCTTCTTCCTGCCGCGCGATCCACTTCGCGATTTCAGCGCGCGCCGCCCCATCCGCGCTTCCCGTTTCCTCCAGCAGCCATAGAAGGTCGCGGTTCGCGCGCATCAGCATGAAATTCACCCCTGCATCGGCCATCCGGAACGGCGTCAACGGGTAGATTGCGCCATGATCGTAATCGTGGCTGCGGAACAGTTCGACCAGCGCCATGTAGCGGTTGTAATCGTCCTGCGACGGGCGGTGTTCGGCCAGAACGTGATCAATATCCCGCCGCTTGTACGGCGTCACCTTGTCCGCCGGGACGGCCGCAAGGGCCGCATCCCATTCGGGACTGTTGTCGCGCCCGCTTTCCCACGGGTGATAGATGGCGACAAGCCCGGTTTTGCCGGGATCGCGCTGGTGATGGTACCAGTGATGATACAGAAATATGCGGGGCAGCAGCCGCGCCAGCATATCGCGCGCCATCTCCCTGTCTTTCGCGCGCTCATATATGAACCGCGCGACGGACGCTGCGACGGGCGGCTGGGTGATGCCGGAAGTCGGCACTTCCTGCTTCAGCCGCCAGACATCCGGGCCGGGAAAATACGTGTCGTGCCGTTCATGAAAAATGATATGCGGCACCATGCCGCCGGGCCACTGATGCGCGAACAGGGTGCGCAGCTCCTCCCATGCGCGCGCCTCGTCGAACGTGGACCAGCCCAGCGCGGAAAAGCATGAATCCCAGTTCCACTGGAAAGGATACAGGCGTTTTGCAGGAATCGTGTAACGGCCGCCGCGGCTGTTCGCGATGAGGATGCCGCGCGCGGCGTCATCCGGATCGCCGGAGGGCGCGTTAATGGGTTTCCGTCGCTGGAGGAGCAGACGCCTCTTCCGCCGGAGCATTGGCGCTCAGGGCCGATTCTTCCGCGGCAATATCGCCCGCCGAAGGCAGCGCGGACGGCGAGTCGGCCAGCGTGCGCAGCCACGCGATCAGCGCAGCGCGATCCTCAGGCTTCTTCACGCCGATGAAGTTCATCTTTGTGTCGGATATGAACTTTTTCGGTTTCCACAGGAAGTGGTTCAGATCATCATACGTCCATTTTCCGCCCTTGGCGCCCATGCCGGCGGAATAGGAGAAGCCGGATTCCGCCGCCTTGCCGCGCGTCATGACGTTCCATAGATTCGGGCCGACGCCGTCCGCGCCGCCCTTGTCGAACGTGTGACAGGCCGCGCAGGCCTTGGAAAGCTTCTTGCCCTGTTCGATGTCCGCGCCGGCGATCAGCGCCATGACCGGATCCGGCATCTGCGGCGCGGCCGCGGCTGCGGACCCCGCCGCCACTTCCGTCGATCCATGCGCAGCCACCTCATGCGGCCTGACGGCCTTGTTCGCAAAAAAACCCGCCAGCATGGCCGTAATCCCCGCGACGAGGATGGCGGCCATTACCTTATTCCATTCAAAGCTATTCATGATTCAAACACCCGATACGCAAAAAGAAAACAAGACTCCGTGGCTCAGAAATTATACAATCCCGGCAGGCTTGTCGACAGTCTTTATGAAATGGGCGGCCTTTCGTTCACGGGGAATTAAATGATTAATATAAAAGGGAAAATATCATTCCAGGGGAAACCGGGAGCCTACGCGGACATGGCTTGCCGCGCCGTCTATCCGGGCCGGAAAACCCTGCCCTGCGCAACGTTCGAGGACGCTTTCATTGCCGTGAGCGGCAAAAAAGCGGGGCTTGCGATGATACCGGTGGACAACGCGCTGGCGGGGCGCGTGGCGGACGTCCACCACCTGCTGCCTGAAAGCGGGCTTTACATCGTCGGGGAGCATTTTCATCCCGTGAGCCACGCCCTGCTTGGCGTTCCCGGCGCAGCAAAAAAAGACATAAAGCATGTCCATAGCCATGTGCATGCCCTCCCCCAGTGCCGGAAAATCATCCGCCGCATGCGGTTGCAGGCGCATGTCGGATCGGACACGGCGGGCGCGGCGTCGGAGGTGGCAAAAATGAAGGACAAGGCGCATGCCGCCATCGCGTCCGAACTGGCGGCAAAGATATACGGCCTGAAAATCCTGCAGCGCAATGTGCAGGACGCGGTTCGCAACACGACCCGCTTTCTGATTCTATCGCGCGAACATGTAGTGCCGCCGCAGCGGAAGAACGCGCCCTGCATCACCAGCATCATTTTCCGCACACGCAACATCCCCGCCGCGCTGTACAAGGCTCTGGGCGGCTTCGCCACGAACGGGATCAGCATGGCGAAGCTGGAAAGCTACGTCGACCCGGCCTTCGACGTGGCGCAGTTCTACGCGGAAGTCGAGGGACACCCGGATAGCCGCGCCCTGACCCTTGCGCTGGAAGAATTGCGCTTTTTCGCCGAAAAGGTTCAAGTTCTGGGAACCTATCCCGCACACCCGTTCCGCCGCAGCAAAAAAACGAAATAATCAGACGTCCGGCAAGACTGCCGGCTTGTTATCCCTTCTTTTTATCGTCAACGCGGCAATCGTTCCGCCGACGCCCAGCAACGCAGCCAGCAGCATGAGTCCTGCATGGATGTCATGCCGGTCGACCGTCAGCCCCGTCAAAACCAGAAGCGGCATGGCGAACACGTGCACCATCAGGCTGGCGCAGGACAGGATTGTCGCGCGGCGCGCCGAAGAAACGCGCTTGTTGATGGCAGCCTGCACGCGCACCCAGCCCGCGCCGAAGACGATCGATCCCGACAGCAATAGCGGTATGGCGTGGTATCCCGGCCACAGGCCGGCTGTCACGCAAACGCCAACGATCCAGGCCATCATGATCTTGAGCGCGCCGACATTGCTGATCTTTCCGTCAAGACGGTGGCCGAACGCGCTGGCCGCGCCGCCGAGGAAAAACCCGGCGGCCGTCAGGACGCCGAACCATTCCTCCCGCATGCCAAGCATGATGTAATAAGGCTGCTGCGCCCAAAGCATCATCTTTGTGGTCGCAAACAGCATGGCCGACAGCAATATGATGCCCGCCACTTCCGCATGGCCGTGGACGGCGTAGCGGAACGTCTCCGCCATGTCCGCGAACGGATTCTTGCGCGCGGACGCGGCATGGCGCGCCGGTTCGGCCATCGCCAGGGTGGCGAGAAATCCGGCGGAAACGAAGACGATCGTCGCCGCCAGCGGCAGCACGGGATTCACCCCGTACAGGACGCCGCCCATGAGCGAGGCAATCCCGACGGCGCACAGGGCCAGCCCCATGCGTCCTCCCTCGCGCATCCGGTATTCGCCTTCCCGCCCCGCTTCAAGCAGGGTGTCGTACAAAAACGCGCTGTTGGTTCCCGAAAAAAGGCTTACCGCGACGGCAAGCGTCGCCTGCGCCGCCGTGGCTTCGAGAAAACTGTCGGCGCGCAGCAGCATTGCCCATCCGGCAATCTGGACGGCGGCGCTGACGATAAGCGTTTTCCTGCGTCCCCAGACATCGGAAACCCATCCCGTCGGCACTTCCATCGCGATCATGAGCGCGGAGAAGACAGCCTCCCCGATCATGAACTCGCGGAAGCCCAGCCCGATGACGTCCCTGTAGTAAGGGACGAGCACGGGCAGAACGAAAATCGCGTTCGCGCAGACAGTGTATATCTGCAGCATCCGGATATTCCGCGCCGCTTTTCTTTGCGCATTGGTCATGGCGGCCCCCAACTTACATCAAGGAGCGGCAGGTCGTCCGCGTCAAAACGCACATACCGCCGGTAATCGCCTGTTTTGCCGTCGGGCAGGCGATGAGCCTTTCTTTGCAGGGCTTCAAATGTGAAACCCAACTTTTCGATGACGCGGCGGCTTTTATCGTTTCCTTCGGCGTGCGTGATTTCAACGCGCTGCGCCTGCAGCGCGTTGAAGGCATAGCGCAGCAGGGCATTCGTACCTTCCGTCGCATAGCCCTTCCCCTGCGCGCTTTTGCGCACCCAGTAGCCGATCTCGAAACGGCGCAGATCCCAGTCGAATCTGTGCAAGCCCAACCATATGACCGGACGGCCGGTTTCCTTCTCGATGCCGATGATGGTCATATCTTCGCGCAGGATAAATTTCGCCTGTTGTTCGCGGACATAGACTTCGTCCATCTCCGCGTCCTGCCCGGCGTCTGTCCAGGCCATCCAGCGGCGCAGGTCATCCCACGTCTCCGCCTTGGCTTCGGTTAACGCCGCACCGTCGCCTGCCTGCGGCGGGCGCAGCACAAGGCGCGGCGTGACGATGGGCATCGGCACGTCTATCAGAATGTGTTTTCGTTGGTCGTTCATAACGTCCTTCCTTTCTTTCGGTTGGAAAGGCGGACGGAAATCTCGGGGAAAACTTTCGGGAGGATTTTCTGTCAGCCTTTCACGGGGCTGACAGTTGAAGGAAAAACCTACATCGCCAGCCTGTTGTCTGCCGGATTGACCGCGTAAAACGGCAGCCCGGACACGTGTTCCGTGCCGGATTTACCTTGGCGAGTCATAATGCAGACAGGCTGCTTCAACATGGTTTTTTCCTTTCAACGATCATGAAAACACGGAAACGGGGGCGAAGGCAAGAAAAATTTGTGCGGTGCAGTAAAAAATCAGAAATCAACGCATCTGCCGTTCCGTTCCCAGTCGCCGTAACGGGTGGGCTCCGGCCCCTTCGGGCCGCCTTTTTCTACGGACCTTTCAGTTGCAACAGGCGGGTTTTCCTGCGGTTTTGCGGGCGGACTTGGCTTTTGTTCGCTCATGGAGCTAATATGGCCCCGGACAGGAAGAATTGAAAGAGTAAAACATGAAAATACTGGAGCCATACCGCCGCCGCATCGACGATCTGGATGATAAGATCATCGACCTTCTGGCCGCGCGTACGGATATCATCCGCGAAGTCGGAAACCTGAAATACCGCGAAAATATCCCGGCCGTCCTGCAGGACCGCGTGGACGAGGTCATCGACCGCGCCGCCGCCCGCGCGGATGAAAAAGGACTCGATCCCGCGCTGGTCAGGAAGCTTTATGCCATACTCGTCGATTACAGCTGCAACCTTGAGGACGTCATCAAGGGCGATCTGGCCGCCGTCAGAAAAGCCGTGGGCGAGTGAAATGAACGAAACCGCGCCGTCCTTCCACGGGGAAGCTCTGGCGGCGCGCCATGCGGCTCTTTTCCTTCTTTCAACCGTGCTCGACCGCAAGACGCCGCTCGATCAGGCGCTGGAAGAAAGCCGGGATCTGCGTGCCCTGCCCGCGCGCGACCGCGCCTTCATCCGCATGATCGTGGCGACGGCCTTGCGCCGCATGGGGCAGATTGACGATTTCATCCGCCGCGCATCCGAACGCAACGAACCGCCGCAGCCTCCGCTTCTGCATCATCTGCTGCGCACCGGCGCGACGCAGATCGCCTTCATGGACGTGCCCGATTATGCCGCCGCCGACACGTCCGTGCGGCTGGCCGAAGAATCGGGCCTCGCAAAACAGAAAGGATTCGTCAACGCCGTCCTGCGCCGCATTGCGCGGGAGCATCGCGACTGGGCGGGAAAACAGGACGCCCCGCGCATGAACGCGCCGGAATGGCTGATGCGCGCGTGGATCGACGATTACGGGTTGCGCGCGGCCGCCGAAATCGCGCAGGCGAACATGGCCGAAGCGCCCCTGGACATCACCATCAAAAACCCCGGCATGAAGGAATACTGGTTGCAGACTTTGCAGGCATCGGCTCTGCCGTCCGGCACGCTGCGCCGGGCGGCGGGCGGCGCGGTCCACGAACTGCCCGGCTTTGATGACGGCATGTGGTGGGTGCAGGACGCCGCATCGGCCCTTCCCGCGCAACTGTTCGGAAACATCGAAGGAAAAACCGTTATCGATTTGTGCGCCGCGCCCGGCGGCAAGACGGCGCAAATGGCCGCCGCGGGCGCGCACGTCGTTGCGCTCGACCGCTCGGCGGCGCGGATGAAAAGGCTGGCCGACAACCTGCGCCGCCTGCGCCTCGATAAAAACGTGCGCATTGAAATCGCCGACGGCGCGGAATGGAAACCGAAGGAATCGGCGCAGTTCATCCTGTGCGATGCGCCCTGCACCGCGACGGGAACCATCCGCCGCCACCCGGACGTGGCCCACCTGAAATCCGCGCAGGACATGGCCCGCCTTGCCGCGACTCAGACGCGGCTGCTGGATAACGCTGCAGCCATGCTGGCGCCCGGCGGCATCCTTGTTTACTGCACCTGTTCACTGCAGAAGGATGAAGGCGAGCGGCAAATCGAAAGCCTTCTGACGCGCCGCGCGGATATACGGCGCATGCCCGTGACGGCGGCGGAAACAGGCGGCATTGAGGGAATCATTGACGCGAACGGGGATGTGCGCATCCTGCCTTTCCATCTTGCCGCGATGGGCGGCATGGATGGCTTCTTCATCGGCAGGCTGCAAAAGGCCTGAACCCTACATTTCGAATTTTTTGTCTTTCGGCTGCACAGGCGAGGCGGGAGGTTCCTCTTTCTGCATTTCCTCCAGCAGCAACTCATGCATTTCCCTGTCGTTGCGCGGTCTGTCCTGCGGCAGAACAGTCTTGGAATCAGGCTTTACAAGCCCTTTTTCCTTTATGACCTTGTCGAAGTAATCCTTGACCATCGTTGTGGCAATCCCGCCCATTCTTTCCGCAAACTTGATAGCGTCGACCGCTTCGTCATAGGGCGTCATGCCGAAACTGTCCGGCCTGAAAATGTCGGCGCCCTTTTCCACGAGCCTTTTTGCGGCATGAAGATTGTCGGTGGCCGCCGCGGTGGCCAGCGCTTCCGCGCCGTCCTTGTTCACCGCGTGCACGTCCATCCCGATTTCGTCGACCAGAAAATCGATTGTCTGGTTGCGTTCGTCAGTCTCCTTCTCGGGAAGGCCTGTATGCCCGCGCGACGCCCACATCAGAGCGTTCATTTCATTTTTATCGGCATAGCTTTTTTCAAAAGACTGGCGGCGGGAAAGGCATTTCACGACCTTGATCGCGCCCAGACGCGCGGACTGGAGAAACGTTTCGTTCACGTCAATCGTCATGTCGTTGCAGAGATCTTCCTGCACCGCGGCGCGTTGATCCATAAAGTCATTATCCCGGTGCCCTTCGCCCGGCATCTGCGCGTAACCGATATTGGCGATCCCGAAAATCCCCGCAAGCGTGTATGCTAAAATCTTGCCGCCCCGCATGTACGTCTCCTCTCTTTTCATAAAGATTATTTCGTACCCTAGCACGATTGTTCTGGCCATAACAAGGAAAAATGGCGGACGCAGGGAATCAAAAAATTTCTTTTCTTCTCAATATATTACGGCGCTTTGGTTTCCGTGCCGAAAATTCTATATAATGTTACGGAAGGGTGGCGCCGCGCGACGGGCCGCCCCGGTATCGACGTTCGCTTTGCGAAGGAGATGTTGCCATGAACACGACAAGGCTGTCGCTATTCGATCACCCGTTTTTCCTGGGCTTCGACCGTCTTGAGCGCGAATTTGACCGCCTGAAGAAGACATCGGACGGATACCCGCCCTACAACGTGGAGCAGACGGAGGAAAATGCCCTGCGCATCACGGTGGCCGTTGCGGGATTTACAATGGACGATCTGGCGGTGGAGATTGAAAACAATCGCCTGACGATCCGCGGCAGGCAAAACGAGGGGGACGGAACTGAACGGATTTTCCTGCACCGCGGAATCGCCGCGCGGCAATTTCAGCGTTCCTTCGTCCTTGCCGACGGAATTGAAATCACGGGGGCGAAACTGGATAATGGATTGCTCCATATCGACATGACGCGCATCCTTCCAAAATCAAAAGCGCGGAAAATCAGAATCGGCGGCGCTGACAACGCGGGGCAGGATATAACGATCGAGGGAAGGGAATAGCATGGACGTACAGAAAAAAAACAGAATGCCGCCGCCGGACGCGACGGCTATGCTTCAAACACTGACAACCCAGGACTTCCTGAATTTCGGGCTGGGGCATATCGCCTATATCCGGCCCGTTTCGGATGACGGAGACGGAGCTGCGTATTGGGGCATTTTCGCCGCCGACGGCACGATGATGGCCGCGCATGAAAACCCCGAGGAAGCCGTTCTGGCCGCGCGTAAGAGCAACCTGCGGCCTATATCCGTTCAATAAGAAAAATCGAAAAAACAGAAAACCCGGCTTCATATGAAGCCGGGCTTCCGCAATGAAAAGGCCAAACCCTAGGGCAAAGGGCTGTTACAAACGCTTGCGCGGATGCGACCCTCCCACTGAACCGTGATGTCTTCTAACAGTCCGAATTTGTACTTTCCGGCGGAAAAAGTCAAATTTACGGGAAGGCCCGTCAGGCCGCCATTTTATTGATACCCTGAAATTGCCGGAACAGCGCCCCCAGCATATCCGGGTCGCGGATGCTCCGTATTTGCTGCAGAATGATATCGTCCCGCAGCAGCCGCGACAAACGGGACAGGCGGCGCAAATGAAGCGCCACTTCATTTTCCGGCGACAAAAGCAGACAGACGATGTCAACGGGCCGGACGTCCACGGCATTAAAATCAAGCGGCCGGGGCAACCGCCACAAGAACGTGAACGGACGTTCGATGCGCGGAAGCCGTAAATGCGGTATCGCTACACCGCCGCCGACGCCGGATGTCCCGCGCCGTTCCTGATCCATCAGGCGCCGGAAAAGCCGCGCGTCGTAAAGGCCGGTTTCGCGCGCTGCTTCCTGTGCCATCCTTTCAAAAAGCTGCGCGATGTTCACGGCTTTTTCATCGAAATGCGCGAAATCAATCTGCAAAAAATCATCTTCGGTATTCATCAAAAAACCTCTGCGTTTATCTTCATGATGCTATAGACCCAACGGCGCCGGCCATCATGGCGCAGCGCACAAATAACGGTCATTTTCTGGGGATAAAAACACGCCTTGGGAATTGCCGAAGTTAAACCGGGAAAATCAGAAAGCGGCCCCGGAGAGGCCGCTTTCCCTGAATCGAGAAGAATCTCAGCCGCGCGCGGCTTTCGCCTTTTTCGCAACGGATTTCGGTTCAGCTTTCGATTTTGATATCCCCTTCGGCTTCGCGGCCGCCGCGCCGATAGACGGATCGATCCATCCGACATTGCCGTCGCCGCGACGGTAAACCATGTTAAGCTCCCCGTTGCGCGCATTGCGGAACAGCAGCGCCGGCTGGCCCGATAAATCCATCCGCATGACGGCTTCGGATACGCTCATCGTCAGGATGGCAGCCGTCATTTCCGCGATGATCACGGGGTCCTTTCCATGCGGCACGCCCTGGTCGCCGAAATGCTCATCGCCGATAACCGCATCGCGCACATGCATGATGTCCGCCGCCGGGATTTTTTCCAGCCTGTCATGGTGATCGCGCAAACGGTTTTTATAGCGGCGCAGTTGCTTGGCGATTTTCGCCGCCGCGACATCGAATGACAGATACGCCTCCCCTTCCACCGCATCGGCCATGACGACGATATCCTTTCCGACGCGCATCGTGATATGCGCGCGAATCAGACCGTGGCCGTGCCCTTCGCGCGACAACGTAACGGCCGCGAACGTGGCATGGTTGAAATATTTATGGTTCAGGTCTTCCATTTTCTCGGAAACATGCTCTTTGAGCGCGCTGCCGAGGTTAATCTGCTTTCCTTGTACGGTAAGTTGCATGGGACTGGTTCCTTTGATTGCCGGTTCGATCAAAAATATCCGCTATTCTTATATAATAAGCCGGAACCGGTTTTCCAGCAAGATTTTCAGCATACGGAAAAACGCTGGCTATTGATTTTATTCCGGTTTTTCCCGTATCAGGCTCATGATTTCTGCGCCCAGAACAAGATCATGCTCGTGTCCGAATTTCTGCTTGCGCAACATTCCGGATCCGTCGATTAAAACAAGCGTAGGCGTGCCCTGCATGTTGTATGTTTTCATTGTCCGAGGCATCCCCTCCCCGTTTTCATGCCTGTCTATGCCAATAGGAAAACCAAGGCGGAATTCATGGGCGAAAGCCTCCAGCGCGGGACGCCGCATGGCTTCATGATGCTCGAACACCGTATGCAGGCCGATAACGGCCACATCGTCGCGCGAGAATGCGTCATGGACGCGCTGCGCCTGCGGCACGCTGTTATGGATGCATCCCGGACACAACATCTGGAAAGCGTATAACGCGATAACCTTCCCCTTCAGAACGGGCAGGGACAGGGGCCGATCCGTATTCAGCCACCCGTCCACATCCCATTGCGGCGCAAGCCGTAATTTCATTAGCCAACCGCCTTTTTGACATCGGCGATTGACGCGCCAAAATTTATATGAAAAACATTGCCGTCAATGACCAGCGCGGGCACGGACTTGACGCCTGCTTTTTCAGCTTCGGCAATCCGGTCTCTCGCATTGGCAAAATGAACGACCTCCAGCTGATATCGTTTCGTATCGATAGCGTTCGCCATCAGCTTCTCTGCATCAATACAAACAGGGCAACCCGCATGGTAAAATACTGCTTTGTTCATTTTTTCGTTTCCTTTCATGTTTTTACAT
>JACQIJ010000004.1 GCA_016198545.1 Pseudomonadota bacterium | reverse complement strand
TCGCCCGCGGAGCGCCTACCAGCAAGCTGAGCAAGCCGTCCGCAGCCGGCGGGCGCCAGGGCACGACCGTATGCTTCAGCCCCGACCCGGATATTTTCGGCACGAAAGCGGCATTCAGGCCGGTGTGGCTGTACCAGATGGCGCGCTCGAAAGCCTACCTGTTCCGCGGCGTCAAAATCCAATGGAAATGCGCGCCCGACCTTCTGAAAGGCGATAGTTCGGAAGTCCCGCCGGAGGATACTTTTAAATTCCCCAACGGATTGCTGGACTTCCTGAATGCATCCATCGAAGGCCGGGCGACTCTGACCCCTGCCCCGTTCCACGGGCAAATCAGCCTGCCGGACAAGGCGGGCCGCGTGGAATTTGCCATCGCATGGCCGGAGGATGGCGAAGGGTTCATCCATTCCTACTGCAACACCATCCCGACGCCGCAGGGCGGTACGCATGAACAGGGATTGCGGTATGCGCTGTCGCGCGGCCTGCGCGCCTACGGCGACATGGCCGGCAACAAAAAGGTTTCAATGGTGACCGCCGACGACATCACCGGCGGCGCCGCCGTTTTGCTTTCGGTTTTCATCCGCGACCCGCAGTTCCAGGGACAGACCAAGGAAAAACTGGCCAGCGCAGAAGTGACAAAACTCGTCGATACGGCGGTTAAGGATCATTTCGATCACTGGCTTTCCGCCGACCCGGCCAACAGCAAGCTTTTGCTGGATGCGCTTATCGAACGGGCGGAAGAGCGGCAACGGCGCAAGGACGACAAGGCGATGGCGCGCAAGAGCGCAACGCGCAAGCTGCGTCTGCCCGGAAAGCTCGCCGATTGCAGCCGCACGGCGCCGGAAGGGACTGAACTTTTCATTGTCGAGGGCGATTCCGCCGGCGGCTCTGCCAAGCAGGGCCGCAACCGCGAAACGCAGGCCATCCTCCCCTTGCGTGGAAAAATCCTGAACGTCGTTAGCGCCACGGGCGATAAAATCCGCGCCAACCAGGAAATCCAGGACCTTATACAGGCAATGGGCTGCGGCGCAGGCAAGGACTTTAATATCGGGGGACTGCGCTACGAGAAAATCATCATCATGACCGACGCCGACGTGGACGGCGCGCATATCGCCAGCCTTCTGATGACCATGTTTTACACGCAGATGCGTCCGCTTATCGAGCAGGGGCATTTATATCTGGCCCAGCCGCCTTTGTACCGCCTGAGCAGCGGCGGCCGCAGCATTTACGCCCGCGATGACGCCCACAAGGAGGAACTTTTTAAAACCGAATTCAAGGGGAAATCAAAAGTCGATATCAGCCGGTTCAAGGGTCTGGGCGAAATGCCCGCCGCCCAACTGAAGGAAACGACGATGAACCCGAATACCCGCACCCTTATCCGCGTAAACATTCCCGACGCGATGGCGGCTCTCGGGATTACCGTAGAACTGGCCGAAAAAGAGAGCGCGGGAAAGAAAAACGACAACGGAACGCCGCTGGACGATCTGGTCGAACAACTTATGGGGCGCGATGCCGAAGCGCGGTTCCGGTTTATCCAGGAAAACGCCGAATTCGTCCGCGACATTGACATTTAATGGCAGCGGCAGCCGCACCTGAAATGAAACTTCTTACCATTCGAAACACTCTTGCAGTCGCTATTTTAGTCGTCGACGCTGCTGGAATGGCTTCATGGATCCGTTCGCATTCCCTTCTACAGCAGGCGGTCGAAAAGGAGTTTCATAAGGCCGGCTTCGCCGACGCCGCCGTCAGCAAGCCGCGGTTTAAAAAAAACAAGGCCATATTCGAGGGAATCAAACTCGATCAGGACGGATTCAGCACGATCGAGGCGCTGACCATCACCATCGACAAAAAAAGCCTGTTTACCGGCACCCCCATAGAGGAAGCCGTCATCAGCGGACTTATCATCAATGCGGATATCCGAAAAAGTTTCTATCCGGACATTTCAGGATGGGAAGAGCCGGATATCTTTTATTTTCCATCCTTCAAAAAACTCTCCTTGAACAATGCGCGACTGGAATTCATGACGGATGCGGGAAGCATTGTTCTGGATGGAAACGCCCAGATGACCGGTAAATTCACCGGAGAGAGATCAATCCTTCTGACCCTGAAAGGCAGCCAGCAACAGATGACCATCGATTCACGATGGAATATACGGCTGAAAGCCGGAGCGCCCTGGTCGGCATCGGCGGAAATAGATGAAATGAAGCTGGATTTGAGGAATCTCAGAATCGCGCGGGCCAGCGGCTGGCTGGCAATGGACGGAAAGAAAAACGCCTTTCCCGCCATCGATGGACAGCTTGCGGCAGGGCAAATAAAAATCGGCGCGGACGCCGTTCTTTCGGATGTTAATATTACTTCAAACAGCACGCCCGAAGGCAGTCACATTATTATGCAGGGCTATCCTGCGGCCGGAGAAAAAATGCGCCTGACCGCAGACTTAAAATCAACTGAAAAAGGAATAGCCGTTGCGGCGGAAATAGAAGCTCTTTCCATACAGGAAATCGTCTCATTTATAAGCGACCTGCAGGCCGGACTCAGAGAAACAAACGATGAAATGGATTTTTTCACGGAACTTCTTATCACGCCTGGAAACATCAAAAGACTTCAGAAGGAAGTCGATAAACTCCGCTACGACACGCTTTCCCTCATAATGACGGGTACGCTGCATGACTTGTCGGGAAAGATCGTGGCAAAGAGGGAGAAAAACGGAATCGTTCAGAAAAACGTGGTCAGCCTCGATCCCGGCGAATAACGAAAGCTATTTATAAACCGTAATAATATTTCGCTATAATCATGAAACTGACCCAGAGCAGCAGGATCAAAGGAACGCCGGCCTTTATGAAATCCTTAAACCGGTAGTGGCCGGGCCCCATGACAAGAAGATTTGTTTTATAGCCGATCGGCGAAGCGAATGAACAGTTGGCGGCAAATACAACCGTCACGGCCAGTATGAGAGGATGGACGCCCAGACTAGCCGCCATGTTCATGGCTATCGGCGTAAAAAGAATAGCGCATGCATTGTTGCTCAGAATATTCGTCAGGATTGCAATCGTTATAAAGAGAGCCGATACAGCCGCAAAAGGCGTGTCAAGAAACGGCAGGGACAGCATGCCCGTCGCAATAAACTGCGCACCGTCCGTCGCCTGCAAAGCCGCCCCGAGCGCCAGCATGGACCCTACAAGGAGAAAAATCTTCCGATCGACGGCCCGCAAGGCCTGGCGGATATTCAGGCACCCCGTCGCGATCATAAGAACCGCGCCTGCGAACGACGCCACGGGAATCGACAGCACGCCCGTCGCGGCCAGACCTATCGTCCCCAGCATGATGACGACGGATACGGGCGCCTTCTTCGGAACAGGCAGCTCCTTCTTCGACCCGGAAAAAACCGTCATATCCTGATTCCCGCGCATGGCATCTATCGCACCCTGACTGCCAACCATCAGCAGCACGTCCCCGGCTTCCAGCCGCACGCGCCCGAGCCGCCTTTTAACGACGCGCGCGCGTCTCTGCACGCCCAGAACAAAAGCTCCGAATTGCAATGGAAAATTCACCTGCTCGATTGTCATGTCGATCATCCGGGAGTTCGGATTAATCATGACCTCCGCCAGCACCCGCGTATCCGCAACTTTCTCATCCAGCTCCACCGTTTTTTTCTTATTGCCTTCCTCTGTGTCATCGTCTTCCTGGGCATCAGAACCATCGCCGGAATTCTTTTCCTTTATCTCCGGCTCCTGAGCCGCTTTAAGCGGCTGTATGGATGCCTCTTCCTCCTCTGAAAGCAGGTAACCCGGATACTGCGACAGTATCCGCGCCAGCGCATCGCGCGTTGCCGCAACAATCACCACGTCTCCGGGTTCAATTATATAACCCTCGAACGGCGGCAGGATAAGGTGGCCGGAACGCTGTATCAGGCGCACATTCAACCCCGGAAGCTTTGGAAACACGCCATTGACGCATTCCGTGCCCACAAGCTTGCTGTCCTTTGTAATATCGATTTCCGCAACAAATTCCTTTTCCGTACCCACCAGTTCCTTCGTCAGGGATTTACGCACCGGAACAAGACGCGGAAGCACAAAAATAACGTAAAGGAACCCTACGCCCGCCAACATGGCCCCGGGGACGGTAAAATCGAAAAACTGCAGCGGCTTTTGGCCAAGTTCACGCATCGCGCTAGACACAAGCATGTTTGTCGAAGATCCTACAAGAGTTGTCATCCCGCCGAGAATAGCCACAAAACTAAGAGGCATCATCACGCGGCTTTCGGAAAATCTTGCCGACTGCGCCAGAGCCTGAATGACCGGTATCGCCAGAACCACCAGCGGCGTATTGTTCATGAACGCGCTCAGCGACATCACAAAAAGTAAAATAAAGAAAGTGGAAATCATCGCCTTCGTGCGGTTGGAAGTCATCAAAACCCCTATAAAGGGGCGCAGCGCATCGGTCTGGACGATTCCCTGTCCCATGACCAGAAGCGCAAGAACTGCAATCAGCGCAGGGTTGGAAAAGCCGGCAAACAGCGACGTGGCATCGAGTTTATTCCGGCCGATCGCATCCTCGACAGGGAAAAGCTGTCCGAATACAAGCAGAACAGTCAGGAGCACAGCGCTGGTAACCTCTATCGGCAAACGCTCGCGCACATACGATGCCGCCGCCCAGAGCGTCAGCGCCAGAACGAACCACATATGATAGTTTTCAAAAACAGTCATCAAAACACCCTGTCACGTAACTGACTATTACTCCGCCGGCGGCGCGGGCGCAGTCCCGCCGCTGAAGCTTCCGCCGTACGACTGGAACTCGCCCAACCCCTTCAGGCCGATCCTGAACGTGATATCCGTGCCGCTGTCGCCGGAAGAATCCGTCGTCAGGGTCCGTTGCGCCGCAGTTGAGAAAGACAAACAGCATCCGAAATAGTCCACCCCCACTGATGCCTTGCGCAAGCCGGGATCCTCGCCCAGATCGTGCAACGCCCCGCCCCGCAAACGCCAGTTGCGGGTCAGATTCACGAAGATGGAATTCCCAATCTGCTCCCTGCTCTCATCAATATCCGTTCCTTCGAGAGCCTTTGCAAAAAGATAGCGGGTATCAAAACCCACCCTGTCCCAATGAGCAAATGCATCGAGTTCATGCCGTCGTGATTCCAGATGGCGGCTGTCGAGCTGGAAGCGGTAGCTCAGACCGTAATTTTTGCTATATCTGCCGGATATCTGTCCAACGACATCGGTTTCCTGCGTTGAAAGGCCCGATCCGTCCGGAAACGGGTTGGTGGACTGGTTGAAGCGGTAGCTTTGTCCCAGGAAAAGCT
>JACQIJ010000116.1 GCA_016198545.1 Pseudomonadota bacterium | reverse complement strand
GGTATAATACATTGATTTCAGTATGATAATTGCTTTGACAAGCGCTTAAAAATGTCGTATATTTGTAATATAAGATGTCGTATTTTTGTAGGGATTGTCATGGTTGCAAAACGCCTGAAAACGCTGGAGGACAAGGTCGCTTACCGCATTGCGCGCAGTAAGCTGAGCGTTTTCGTGCGCGAGGATTTTGAAGACCTGGCCGGTTATGATCAGGTGGGCCGCGTCCTGCGGCAGCTGGCGCGTGAGGAGAAAATTCTCAAAATCGGCTACGGCCTGTATGCCAAGGCCAGAAGGTCATCGCTGACCGGCGCCTTGGTTCCCATCCTTCCGTTGCCTACGTTGGCGAAGGAAGCGATTGAACGGCTGGGACTGCAAACATATCCCTCCCGTCTGGAGCGGGATTACAACGCCGGACGAACGACACAGGTGCCAACCGGCCGCCTGATCGCGGTCAATGGTCGTATCAGCCGGAGAATCGGATATGATGGCGCTTATGTCAGTTATGAACGTGCGTCCGGATAAATCGATCATTCAGGAAATTTCTCTGGAAACGGGGATCGCGGAGTCGTTCGTCGAGAAGGACTGGTTCGTTACGCAGATCATCGGCGCCATCGCGGGAATCCGGCATGAGGGCTTCGAGGTCGTATTTTCCGGCGGCACGGCGCTTTCAAAAGCCCATGGTCTGCTGCAAAGATTTTCAGAGGATGTTGATTTCAGGGTTCTGGCAGAGAATGCCGCCTCCAACAGAAAGGCCCTTTCCGGTTATAAAAACGCTGTTATCGAGGCTCTGCGACAGCAGGGGTTCAAAATAGAGGATGCACAGGTCAGAGCGCGTGATGAAAACCGTTTCTTTGCCATCGATCTGGATTATGAGAGCCAGTTCGCCCGTGCCGGCGCCCTCCGTCCGCATGTCCAGATCGAACTGACCGTCAGAGGCACCCAGCTTCCGCCTATATATCTGCCCGTATCTTCTTTCGTGAATCATTTAAGCAAACAGGCGCCGGAGGTTGACCGGATCGGCTGCATCGATCCCGTGGAAAGCGCGGCGGACAAACTCAGTGCGCTTGCATGGCGCATCCCGGACCGGGTGCGGGGCGACCAGTATGATGATCCAGCCGTTGTACGGCATATCCATGATCTGGCGATATTGAAGGACGTTGCCGCAGCAAGCGGTCAATTTCAGGGGCTTGTAATATCATCCATGCGGCACGATGATCGCCGCTCGAAAAACAACGCGGCGTTTTCAGGTCTTCCCGTAGAAGAAAAATTTTCACAGATGTTCGCTGTCTTTGACAAAGACGAACAGTACCGGCAGGAATATGATTTGTTCGTAAAGGGCGTATCCTATGCCCCAGAGGGTTCTGTTCCGGATTTCGATGCGGCAATGGACGCCGTCAGGGCGCTGGCGAAAACCGTGACGTCCTGATCATGCATCAACGTAAAAATCAGCGCAAAGCCTCGATGACCGCCTGGGGATTACGATCTATGACGCGCAGATAATGTCTGGTGCTGACATCGGGCTGGCGCGTTCCTTTCTCCCATGCCCGCACGGTGGAAAGAGAGAAGCCGAACAGCCCGGCGAACCGCTCCTGAGACAATTTCAGTCTCTTGCGTATCGCCCTTACGTCCGGCACTTCTATTCCGACACGGGTGGTTGGCAACTCGATCCGGCCCTCCCGATGGGCTTTGGCCTCCATCAGGGATTGCATCAGGTTATCGAATGTCTCACCGTTTTTTCCTGGCATTGTCTGTGTTCCTGATGAAAATTGCCTCCGCGATCAGCCGTGTCATACATCGACCAGCTTGCCATTGGGATCAAACCCAGCACATTCGTAACCGCTGGGCTGTCTGGGATATCCCAACTGATTTGAAATGATGCGGGTGTCGCCGATCATCTGGTCGTCGCATTCGTGCGTGTGGCCGTACACCCATAATGCAGGCTGATACTTTTCAATGATTTTTATCATATCCAGAGAATTGAAGGCAGGCATCAGCGGACTGCCCCTGTACTGCGTGTTGGGATTGATGACCGGCGCATGATGAGAAATAACCACGCGCGGCCCGCTCAGGCCTTTTTCAAACCAGGCCGTCAGCCTGTCCACGAACTGTCTATGAAATTCAACCGTGTGGGCAGGCGTCAGCCGTTCGCCGTCGACGGCCCGGATCAGCTGGAAATCGTTCATCTGCTGGCGGGCCGGTTCCATCGACAGGAAATCGCCGCCGTTGAAATCCATCCACATCGTGCCGCCAAAAAAAATGAACGCCATCGATGCTGATCTCCTCATCCTGCAGTAGCTTCACGTTGGAATGATTGCCCTTCAGCCAGACTTTGAAATTGTCGTTTTCTTCGTTCATGGGCGTCTGAGTGTAGTATTCATGATTGCCGGTGACATACAGGACCGGCTTATCCCAGCCTTTTAGCAGCTGGTCCAGCGGATCATAGTTTTTAAGAGTGATAATATCGCCCGCCAGGATCATGACGTCGCCAGCCACACTGGGCGGAGGCAACCAGCCGGAGCCGAATTCAAGATGCAGATCGCTGTAGGTTATGATTTTCATGGTATTGTTTTCCTGCACCATTGAAGGC
>JACQIJ010000103.1 GCA_016198545.1 Pseudomonadota bacterium | reverse complement strand
GAAAATATCCTTGTCATCAAGCTGGGCGCTCTAGGCGATTTCGTTCAGGCGCTGGGGCCCATGGCCGCCATCCGGCGGCATCATCCCAAAGCCAGCATTACGCTTTTGACTGCAGAACCGTTTTCCGATTTGGGTCGCGCATGCGGCTATTTCGATGTCGTTGAAATTGACAGAAAGCCGCGCTGGGACAATATCAGCGGATGGCTTGCGCTGCGCGGGTTTCTGAACAAAAACGGATTTTCACGAATTTATGATCTGCAGAACAGCGACCGCACATCTCTTTATTTCCGGCTTTTGAAGAAGCCGCGGCCCCAATGGGTCGGCGCGGCCCGCGGCGCATCGCACAGAAACGCGTCATCCTTGCGTACGGCGGGAAGGGCTTTTGACGGCCATGTCCAGACGCTTGCCGCTGCGGGCATACATGACGTTTCAGAAGATGATCTGTCGTGGGCCAAAGGAAATATAGAGGCTTTTCAGTTAAAAGAGCCTTATGTTCTGCTTGTGCCCGGATCGGCTCCGGACAGGCTGGAAAAACGATGGCCCGTCGAACGTTACGCCGCATTGGCGCAGCATTTTTTCCGAGAGGGCTATCTTCCGGTGATATTGGGATCGGCTAGGGAAACGGCATTGGCTGAAAAGATACGATCCATCTGCCCGGAGGCGCGGGATTTGACGGGAAGGACGGATTTCCCCGACGTTTTTTCGCTCGCCCGGCGCGCTTCCGCAACCGTAGGAAACGATACAGGGCCAATGCATATGATTGCGCTGGCGGGATGTCCTTCTCTGGTTTTATTTTCCCGCCACAGCGATCCCGCCAAGCACGGGCCAACTGGAAAAAAAGTGACAACGCTCAGAAAAAAAAATCTGGCGGATATTGCAGTTGAGGATGTTATCGCGGCGGCAGATCCGATGTGCGCTCGCCAAAGATAAACTTCTCTTTTGGCGCAAAAATCTCATAAAGCGCCGAAAGCAGCGTTCTTGTCGCCCTGTCGCTCAGGGAATAATGGATGGTCTGCGCATTGCGGCGGGTCGTCACGATGTTATCGCGGCGGAGCCTTGCCAGATGCTGCGACAGAGCAGACTGGCTAAGCCCGACGACTTTTTCCAGTTCACTTACGCTTTTCTCTTTTTCATACAGAGCGCAAACAATCATCAAACGTTTTTCATTGGCGATCGCCTTCAGAAGTTCGACCGCTTTTGCTGCGCAGCTCTCCAAATCACTAAGATTCATGCATTATATCTTTGAATAAAATGTTAGGTGCCCATTCTTAATTGCTAAAAAACCATATTGCCCATAACACTAAAGACAATAGGGTCTTACATACAATCTTATGTACCACCAGAAGGCTTTTCAGGCAACAGTCTTAAAATATTTGTGGTTATATTATGAGAAATAATGCCCGTAAATCCTGCCAGAAAATATGTAGGAAACGGGAACGCAATGCGGCTTTTATTGTTCTCGAGTCCTTTCGCTATAATTTTGGCTGATTTTTCAGCAGTTATCATGAAAGGCATGGCGTAGTCGTTCACCGCGGTCATGGGCGTATCGATAAAACCGGGACATATTACACTAACTTTTATGCCATATTTCGCTAAAGACCCATGCAGGGCTTCTCCGTAAAAACGGACAGCCGCTTTGGATGCGCTGTAAGCAGGGGCTCCGGGCCACCCGGAAAAACCAGCCAGCGAACTCATCAGCGCAAAATGCCCGCTCCTGCGCCGCGTCATGCGCGGTATAAGCGGGTCTATTGTGTTGAGAACGCCATACAGGTTGACATCAAAAATTTCGCGTGCCTGCCGCACGCTTTCCCCGCCGCCGCCCGTCCCTCCGGAAATTCCGGCATTAGCGATAACAAGATCGACGGCCATAGATTCATCCAGGGCCGTAATCCGGCCGTGCATCTCCTTCTGATTTGTTATATCGGCGATATGTTCGGATACCTTTGCGCCTTTATCGCCGCATTCATCGGCTACCGCATGCAACCGCGCCGCGTTGCGCCCGAACAAAGACAGGCTGATGCCGGGCATTGAGGATGCGTAATGCCGCGCCAATGCCGCGCCAATGCCGCTGGATGCGCCGGTAATCAGTATATGACTATATTTTCTGCTCTGTTGCATATGGTTTATCCGAAAGCTACGTTAAGACAGTATTGTTGCAAATCAAACAGGGTTTTTATGGCTGGCAATCATAAAGCATTAAGACGGCGCGGACTTATGTATGTTCTTTCATCGCCCTCAGGAGCCGGAAAGACGACGATTTCGCGCGCGCTTCTGGCGGACAACAACGATCTTATCGTATCGATTTCCGTTACAACGCGCCCGCGCCGACCCGGCGAGGTCAGCGGACAGGATTATTTTTTCGTCGACATTCCGACTTTCAATGAAATGATTCAGAGCGGCGATTTCCTGGAGTATGCGAAAGTCCATGACAATTACTATGGCACGCCGAGGGAGCCGGTCGAAGATGCCCTGCGTTCCGGCAAGGACGTTATTTTTGATATAGACTGGCAGGGTACGCAGCAGCTGGCGGAAATAGCGCGCGAGGATCTGGTAACTGTTTTCATTTTGCCTCCTTCTCATGCGGAGCTGGAACGCCGCCTGCGCGGGCGCGCTCAGGATTCCGAAGAAGTCATCCGCCGCCGCCTGTCAAAAGCCGCGGAGGAAATGAGCCACTATTCCGAATACGACTACGTCATCATAAATGATGATATCGACAAGGCGATTGCGCGGGGACAGCTGATACTGGATGCCGAGCGTTTGCGGCGGCACAGGCTGGTGGGCGTATCGGATTTCGTACGCGGCCTGATGAAGGGGCTGTAAATATCTCTGAGGCCGCGCGAAGCGCGGCCTTTAAAT
>JACQIJ010000123.1 GCA_016198545.1 Pseudomonadota bacterium | reverse complement strand
TTTAACACCCCCTCATATTGGCTTATTCTAAAAAAGATGAGTCGATTCAGGAAAATTTCTCTCGCGCTGGCATTTTCGCTGGCTGTTCTTATAGGTCACCCGGCCTACGCCGGGCCGTTGCCCTTCAACGAGACCTGGCTGGAGGAGTTGCGGCAGGATGCGCGGCGCAGCGGGGTTTCCGAGGAAACGATCCAGAATCGTCTTTCCAACCTTACCCCGATGGATAAGTTTCCCTCTCGCGATGAGCAGAAGGAATTCAGCAAAAAGATCACGCTCGCAGATTATCTGAGGCCGCGTGTTTCGTCGAAAAATATAGCGGATGGCAGTTCCTACATGCGTCAGCATGGTCCGTTTTTACGCGAGACAGAACGGAAATACGGCGTGCCGCCGCAGATTATCATGGCCATATGGGCTATCGAGACGGCATTTGGAAGAAATACGGGGGATTTGGACGTTATTACATCGCTGGTAACGTTGGCGCGGGATCACCCCGAAGAAGAAAAAAGAAAATCCTTTCGGCTGCAAGCAATCGCCGCGCTGAGGCTTATCGATGCGGGGTATGTTCAGCTCAAAAACGGTTCGTGGGCGGGGGCGTTGGGGCAAGCGCAGTTTATGCCGGACAATGTAGAAAAGCTGGGCGTTGATTTAGACGGCGATGGCATAAAAGATATATGGAACAACAAGAACGAGGTTTTCGCTTCTATCGCAAACTATCTTGCGAATAGCCGCCTGGGAGCATGGCAGACCGGGCAAAGATGGGGAAGGGAAGTGGTTTTGCCGCCTGGGTTCGACAAGCATCTTTTGACAGACAAACTGAAATATCAGGCGCAGAAGACCCCGGATGAATGGAGTCGGTTGGGCGTAACCCTGATCGGTGGTAAATCCCTGCCGTCGGAAAATAAGATGACGGGCATGATTATTGCGCCGGACGGGCCGGGCGGACGCATCTTTCTGGTTTACAACAATTTCAAGACTGTCATGGGCTACAATCCTTCTTATAAATATGCGCTGGCCGTACATATGCTGGCCGATGCGATTGCAGAGCATTATCTAACTCGCCAACCTTCGCCGGGGCTGGATCAATGAAAGTGGCACGCTGTGTTTTATTGCTGGCTCTGACGGTCTGGCTGTCCGGTTGTGCGGAGGTTGAATATGCCTCGCATGTCATCAAGACGCAGCTTCCCCGCGAAAGCACAGAAAAATCGGTCGGATCCGGCGGAAATTTCAAGGTGGGCAATCCCTACAAGATTGATGGGCGCTGGTATTATCCGAAGGAACAGTATGAACTTGTCGAAACGGGCATCGCTTCGTGGTACGGGCCCGGTTTCCACGGCAAGAAAACAGCCAGCGGCGAGACTTTCGATAAGAATGAATTGACTGCCGCGCACCGGACGCTGCAGATGCCCTCGCTCGTACGGGTGACGAATCTCGACAACGGAAAGTCCCTTATCGTCCGCGTGAACGATCGCGGCCCATACAAGCGCGGACGTGTGATGGATGTATCCGAGCGTGCGGCTGAATTGCTCGGCTTCAAGGGCGCCGGAACGGCCAAGGTGCGTCTGGAGGTTTTGAAGCAGGAAAGCCTGAAAATCGCGCAAACAGCGAAGAGCGGCCGCAGTACCAAGGGATACGAGCTTGCCATGAATGGTCGCGCTGCGCCGTCGTCGACGGAAGCATCTTATGAAGTGGCATCTGTGGAGCCGGCGGCTTACGATACCGGTCCCCCGCCGCCCATGGAATCCGTCAACCGCGAATTTCTGACGGTGTCCTCCGGATCCAGTAACTATCCGCAGATGCGGAATATGGTTCCCGGCCATATGCGGGACGGGGAGTTTTATCCCGACCCGGTCGTAACCGAAATGCCCGTAACCCGAACGGGGATTTATGTACAGGCGGGATCGTTCGGAGTTGAAAGCAATGCGCGTGCGCTGGGGGCGCGTCTGGCGGCCTACGGGCGGGCGGAAGTTTATCCGGCGATGATTAACGGACAGCAGTTTTTCCGCGTCCGTCTTGGGCCTATCGGCAATGTGGGCGAGGCGGATGAGCTTCTGGCTCGCCTTGTTCATGGTGGTCACAACGACGCTATCATAGTAGTTGAATAACCTTCGGAAATCGTTACTTTGGTGACAATCAACGGAGGTGAATCCATGCGTTTTTTATTCCCATATTTCATTTTTGCGATCGTTCTCGCCATATCCGCCGCGCCTGTCCACGCGCAGATGGAAACAGCGGCTAAGCAGGCCTTCGTGATGGATTACGACACGAAAATGGTTTTGTTCGAGAAAAACGCGGACGAGCGCATGCCGACATCGTCGATGAGCAAGGTCGTCACGATGTATGCCGTGCTGGATGCCATCAAAAACGGGAAATTGACCAGGGATGCGGCTCTGACGGTCAGCGAAAAGGCATGGCGCATGGGCGGATCTAAAATGTTCGTTGAAGTCGGCAAGCAGGTGAAAGTCGAAGATCTGATGCGCGGCGTAATAATCCAGTCCGGCAACGACGC
>JACQIJ010000108.1 GCA_016198545.1 Pseudomonadota bacterium | reverse complement strand
GCGTATGGCATAGACCTCTCCGTCCTGTATCCGGAAGATTTTGTAGCGGCTGGTCGCAACGAGGGGGTCGCCCTTGTAGTTGCGCGATTCGACGCGTTCTTCCATCGTCCCGTCCGGCCGGATATCAATTCCGAGATGATACGATGACGGATGCCACCAGCCCAGAAACTCGGGGGGCATTTTAAGCTCATCCGCAGGCGGCGCGCCGGCGCAGCCCGGAAGCCCGGACAGCAGCAGAAAGAGGACGATCAGCAGGGATACAGGTTTCATGGGGGCAAGCATAACGCTGCCGCCCGCGCGCGGCAACCGGGGATTAAAGCAAACGGAACGGAGCATGATGAACGAAGAGATTAAAAAAATTTCGCTGGATGAGGTCGAAAAATTTCTGCCCGAGGCGTTGCGCCGCGCGATCACGGCATATGATGCTCGTGCACGGCAGGCATCCGCGCATATGCAGGCGAAAGAGTTCACCGACCACCAGAAAGCCTGCAAGGCGGCCGCCGCGCATATCGAATTGCTGGCGAAGCTGGCGCGGATGACGGGCCTGCCGGGGGCGGCGAAAAACCCGAACGACAGGGCGGTGATCGACGCCCTGCTGCAGGAGGCGGAGCGCGACGTGGCCGGATTCGGGGAAGAAAGAAAAAGATGACGCGCCGGAAAGCCATCAGGGGATTAAATCGTTTTTTCACAGGGAAATGGAATGAGCGACACAACCAGTTTCAAAATATTCCTTGCCGTCTGGAACAGGATGCAGGGGCAGGGGACGCCCGCGATCCATTTCCGCATGGCGGAGTGGCTGGAAAGCGCGTGGGAGACGGAAGACAGGCGTCTTTTGCTGCTGGCCTTCCGCAGCAGCGGCAAGAGCACGATCTGCGGCCTGTTCGCGGCGTGGCTTTTGCGCCGGAACCCGGACCTGCGGATTCTCGTCTTGGCCGCGGACCTGACGCTTGCCCGCAAGATGGCGCGCAACGTCAAGAAAATCATCGAACGCCACCCGCTGACCGCGGACCTGAAGCCGCCGCGCGCCGACCAGTGGGGCGCGGATCGCTTCACGGTGAACAGGAATCTGGAACTGCGCGACCCGTCCGTTCTGGCCAAGGGCATCACGACGAACATCACGGGCAGCCGCGCCGACGTCATCATATGCGACGACGTGGAAGTGCCGAACACGTGCGATACGGCGGAAAAGCGCGCGGATTTGCGCGAACGGCTGGTGGAATCCGATTTCGTCCTCGTGCCCGGCGGCACGGTTTTGTACATCGGCACGCCGCATAGCTGGCACAGCATCTACGCCGACGTTCCGCGCGGCGAAACAGGGGAGGAAAGGCCGTTTCTCGATGGATTTTCCCGCCTGAGCATCCCCGTGACGGATGAGGAGGGGCAAAGCGCGTGGCCGGAACGGTTCACGGATACGGACATCGCGCGCATGAAGCGCAGCGCGGGCCCGAACAAGTTCGCCAGCCAGATGATGCTGACGCCCGTCAATATCGCGGAAGGGCGGCTCGACCCGTCGCTGCTGCGGTTTTACGGCGGCAGTCTTCATTACAGCGAGGAGCTGGGCGAGATGTATTTGAACGGTCGGCGCATCGTTTCGGCCAGCGCGTGGTGGGATCCGTCCTTCGGCGGCAAGGGAAGCGATGCAAGCGTCCTGGCTGCCATCTTCACGGATGAACACGGCAACCGCTACCTGCACCGCGTCGAGTATATCAGAAACAGCGAATGCGACCCGGCGCCGCCGGCGGAACAGCAATGCCGGAAGGCAGCTTTCGCGGCGCAGATGCTGCGCCTGCCGTCTGTCGCGGTCGAGATGAACGGCATCGGAAAATTTCTGCCCGCCATCCTGCGGAAGGAGATGGCAAAGATACGCGCCGGGTGCGCGGTGCGGGAAATGCACAGCCGGGTGAACAAGGATATCCGCATCCTGGAGGCATTCGACGCCGTCATGGCGGCACGGATGCTGCATGTTCATGAGAACGTCAGAAAAACGCCATTCATCACGGAGATGCAGGAATGGCGGCCCGGCGCGAAGGGGCAGCGCGACGACGGGCTGGATGCCGCCGCGGGCGCGCTGTCGCTCGCGCCGGTGCGCTTTCCGGGGGAGCATTTTTCCGGACGGCAGGAATGGCAAGGCAGCGGCAGGAGTTACAACGCGGAAACGGATTTCGAGGTTTAACCATGTTTTCACAGGAATTGATCTGGTGGATCAGCGCGGTCGATCTGCCCGCGCTGGGCGGGCTGTTCTGGCTCATCTGGCGCACGCGGAAAGAGTCTGAGGATTCCGTCCGGCATCTGCGCGAAATCATCGACACGAGGAACGCGCAGCTGCGCGACGCGCTGGCCGCCTTTAAGCTGGAGGTGGCAAAGGGGTACGCGTCGATTTCGGACATGCGCGAACTGGAAGCGCGGCTGGTCGGGCATCTGCTGCGCATCGAAACGAAGCTTGACGCCACCGCGATGAAGACGGAGGCGTTGAACGCAAGGAAGGAGAAGAGCGAATGAAAAATCTCATACCATTATTCCGGAAGGAAAACAGCGAACCCGTCGGCGCGCAGGAATTTCACCACGAACTGGAGATCGACGTCCTGGCGCGCACAATCTGGGGCGAGGCGCGGGGGGAGGGCAGCATCGGCATGCAGGCCGTGGCCTGCGTCGTCCTGAACCGCGCCCGCATCGGCGGGTGGTGGGGCGGCGCGGTCATTGACGTGTGCCAGAAGCCGTACCAGTTCAGCTGCTGGAACAGGGACGACCCGAATTACCGGAAGCTTCTGTCCGTTGACGAAAAGGATTTGCATTTCGCCGCGGCCAAGCGCATCACGCGGCGAGCGGTTTTGAGTTTGCTCAGCGATCCGACGCAGGGCGCGACGCATTACCACGCGGCGGGCGCATCGCCGTACTGGGCGAAAGGCGAAAAGCCGGTCGCGGTTATCGGCAAACACATATTTTACAGGATGGAGAACTGAACATGATCCCCGCGTTGCTTGCGAAAATCGGCGTGCCCGTTCTGGGTGCGATACTGGCAGATGCCATCGGTGAAATAGAACATCCGGCGGCGAAAACGGCGGCGAAGGCGCTGTCGGAACTGGATGATATTTTCATGAAGGGGCAGTTGTCAAACGAGCAAATCGCCGAAGCCAACCGCCACACGGAAAAAATGGCGGAGATGCGCATAAAGGAGAGCGCGGCGGCGTATTCGGAAATCAACAAGAGCCTGCGCGCGGAGGTTACGTCGGATGACAAATACGTCCGGCGCATGCGTCCGACTTTCGGCTACCTGATGGCGGCGACATGGGCGGCACAGATGTTCGGCGTGGCATATATAATGGTGTTCCGCACCGATCACGCCGCCGTGGTGATGCAGGCGGTGGAATCCCTGAGCATGATCTGGACGGTCGGCCTGTCCGTTCTCGGGATTTACGTTTATAAGCGCAGCGAGGAGAAGAAGGAGGGGGTATAGCCCCTCTTTTTTGCGTGTATTATTTTACATAATCATAATCCAGGAAGGGGGTGCGGCGGGGTATGCCCATTTCAGATTAAGAATCCGTCATTGCGAGGAGGCCGTCGGGCCGGCGAAGCAATCGAGAGGAATCAATGTCTTTCAAAGATTTCTGGATTGCTTCGCCGCTTTCAGCGGTTCGCAATGACGCCCCTTGAATGTCGGATTCCCAGTTCAATTCACTGTATAACGCGGCGGGAACGAATTTTATAGACATAATACAAAATGAAGTGTAAATTGCAGGTCATGAATTATCAGGAATCCGGAAAAAGCACTGAAAATCCGCCATCGGCCGGGGCGATAAAGTTCTTGCCCGGCATTGCCCAATAGGCTTAAATTTCCCGCAGGGGAACAAAGGTTTCATAAAAACATGGGAGAACCATGAGCAGGAGTTTCAGTCTTAAAGCCGCCGCGGCTTTCGTTCTGGCGTCGTGCCTGTGGTCGCCGCATGCGGACGCGGCCCATATTGCCGACCGCAGCGAAACGGTGGCCTCCGAAGCGGGCGGTCAGAAGCGGGAAAGAGCGGCGAAGGATGTCTATCTTGACGGCGTCAGGAACGCCCGGCGCGCAACGGTCGCGGTTCTCGGCGCGATATCCATGAGCAGATCCGACTACGACCATCCCGATAACGTCGGCGCAGCCATGCACGGCACGGGGTTTCACGTCGGCGGCGGGTATATCGTGACCGTGCGGCATGCGATCGCAAGCTCGTTCAGAGGAAAAGTTTATTTCCGTCCAGAAATCAAGGTCATGCTGGAGAATATGGAGGAACATTCCGCCACGCTCGTGGGCGTGAACGATGCGATCGACGCGGCGGTTTACAAGATAGATCTTTCGAAGGTGAAAAGCCCCCTGACGGCGGTCAAGTTCGCCGCGCGCGAACCAGCGATGGGAGAGGACTTATATACTTTCGGCTTCCCCGGCGGCGCGGAAAGGGCGCGCGGGTACGGCGGCGGTATTTTTTCCGCCGGCAAGGCCGGCAACGAAAGCATATACCTGCCGAAGACCGTGGATATACGCCTGATGCAGGTGGATATCCCCGTCTGCCTGGGCAGTTCGGGCAGCGGGGTGTTCAACGAGCAGGGCGAAGTCGTCGGCGTCATGCAGTCTTTCGTGCAGACGCATGAGAACGAAAAAGAGCCGCAGTGCGGACGTTTGGGCATGGCGGTTCCCGGCCCTATCGTGAAACACGTCGTCGAAGCCATAATCGGGGGCGGCAATGTGAAGTTCCCCGTCATGGGAGTGAAGCTGAAGGTCAACCGTCTGCGCGACGAGTGGAAGGTGGCCGCCGCCGAAGTTTCGGGCGCGGCGGCTGCGGCGGGGATGCTGGAGGACGATTTCATCCTGGCGGTCAATGGCACGCCGGTGACGACGACAACGCAGCTCCAAAGCTACCTGATGGAAAAAACGCATCCCGGCGAAATGGTGAAGGTGAAGATATCCCGCGGCGGGGAGGAAAAAACCCTCACCTTCGCGCTCGGCTCCGGATCGTAAGCGTTCATCCCCCCTGCGCGGCCGAGAAACCCGGTTTTCCGTCGAAGGTGAACAGCATCTGCGCCTTGGTGAAGTTGATGTCGGCCTTGTTCATGCGGTCGAGCAGGGCGATGATCTGCGACGTGCGCACGTTCGCGCCGTCCTTCGTGATGAAGCGCAGGCGCCAGTTGTCGGCACAGAACGTATCCGGCTGTCCGTTCGGCCACACGACCGTGCCGCGGTTTGAAATCATCTGTAGTTCCATGCCGTCCGCTTCCTCGATGCAGGGCAGGACTTTTTCCGCGAGCTTTTCCGCCGTGCCGTCGTAGGTCAGGCTGACATCGACGCCGACGCGCACCTTTTCTTCATCCCTGTAGGCAGCAAGGCGCGGCATCTTCATGCCGCCCGGCGGCACGCCGTTGTAATTGGCGGGCCGGAATTTTTCCGGCATCTGGCCGAGACGGTCGAGAACCGCCTTGCAAAATCCGTCCGTTCCCACTTTTTCGCGGCTGGCGCCGGGGCGGAAAATATCGCCGGTGTGGATGCCGTCCTCGATCGTCTTCAGCCACGCGTTATGGATCCGGGCGGCGACATCGCCCTGCCCGATATGCACCAGCATCATCACCGCGCCCAGCAGCAACCCCGACGGGTTCGCGATGCCCTTGCCGGCGATGTCCGGCGCACTGCCGTGCACGGCTTCGAACATGGCGATATTCTCGCCGATATTGGAGGAGCCGCCGAGGCCGACGGATCCGGTGATCTCCGCCGCGATGTCGGATACGATGTCGCCGTACAGGTTCGGCAGAACGATAACGTCAAACGTGTGCGGGGCCGAAGCAACCCTTGCCGCGCCGATATCGATGATCATGTGGTTTTTTTCGATCTCCGGGTATTCGGCGCCGATTTCATCGAAAATGCGGTGGAACAATCCGTCCGTCATTTTCATGATGTTGTCCTTGGTCATGCAGGTGACCTTTTTGCGGCCGTTGGCCTTCGCGTATTCAAAGGCGTAGCGCACGATGCGTTCGGTGCCGGGGCGGGAAATGATTTTCAGCGACGCCATCACTTCATGCGACTGGCGGTATTCGATGCCGCCGTATAAATCCTCCTCGTTCTCGCGGATGATGACGAGGTCCATGTTCGGGTGCTTGGTTTCCACGAACGGTGCGTATGACACGCACGGCCGCACGTTTGCGTACAGGCCGAGCGTTTTGCGGACCGTGACGTTCAGGCTCTTGAAGCCGCCGCCCTGCGGCGTGGTGATCGGCGCTTTCAGAAACACTTTCGTGCGGCGCAGGGACGCCCAGGATTTGTCCTCAATGCCGCTTTTGACGCCGCGGTCGTACACGGCCTTGCCGATCTCGATTTCCTCCAGCTCCAGCGCGGCGCCGGCCTGATCGAGAATGCGCAGCGTCGCATCCATGATTTCGGGGCCGATGCCGTCGCCGCGGGCCATCGTGATTGGGGTTTTGTTCGTGGGCATGAGGCTGTTCCTTTACATATTTATATATGAGTGTTCCGTTACGGAAGGGAATAATGCGGGAGCGGGGTTAAAAACCGCCTAACAGGAAATATACAGTTTTTGCAGCAATTTTGACAG
>JACQIJ010000101.1 GCA_016198545.1 Pseudomonadota bacterium | reverse complement strand
CCTTGACGACTTCCGTCAGCGTCGGATGCGCATGGCAGGTGCGGGCGATGTCTTCAGAGCTGCCGCCGAACTCCATGACCGTCACCGCTTCTGAAATCAGTTCTCCGACATTCGGGCCTATCATGTGAACGCCCAGAACGCGATCGGTCTTTTCATCGGCCAGAATTTTGACGAACCCGTCCATTGCGTTCATCGCCCGCGCGCGGCCATTGGCCATGAACGGGAATTTTCCAATTTTGTATTTAACGCCTTCGGCCTTCAGCTTTTCTTCCGTTTTGCCAACGGCAGAGATTTCCGGCCATGTATAAACGACGCCGGGGATCGTGTTGTAATCGATATGGCCGTTCTGTCCCGCCAGCATCTCGGCGAGAGCCATGCCTTCATCTTCCGCCTTATGCGCCAGCATCGGCCCCGCGATGACGTCGCCTATCGCATATACGCCCGCAACGTTGGACTGGAAATCATGCCCGACCTCAATGCCGCCGCGGCGGTCCATCGCCATGCCAAGCTTGTCCAGACCCAGCCCCGCCGTATACGGTCTGCGCCCGACGGCAACCAGAACGACATCGGCGGACATGCTTTCCGCTTTTCCGCCCGCCGCAGGCTCTATTATCAGGTCAACGCCCTTGCCCGTCGCTTTCGCGCCTGTCACCTTGCTTGAAAGCTTGAATTCCATTCCCTGTCTCTTGAATAGCTTCAGCGCTTCCCTTGAAATCTCGCCATCCATTTCCGGCATGATGCGTTCCATATATTCGATGACCGTGACTTTTGCGCCCAGCCGCCGCCAGACCGCGCCCAGCTCCAGCCCGATCACCCCGCCGCCGATCAGAACCATCGAGGAGGGGACTTTTTCCAGCGCCAGCGCGCCCGTTGACGACACTATTTTTTTCTCATCAATCTCAATCCCCGGCAACGATGCCACATCCGAACCGGTGGCGATAACAATGTGCCTTGCGGCATACGTATCCCTTCCGACATTTACTTTCCCCGGCGCAGGAATTGACGCTTCTCCCTTCAGCCAGTCGATTTTGTTTTTCTTGAAAAGAAACTCAACGCCCTTGGTGTTCGCCTCCACCACGCTGTCTTTGTGTTTCATCATGCCTTTCAGGTCAAATTTCACATTGCCGACCTGCACGCCGAATACGCCAAGATGATGCGCCGCTTCCTCATATTTCTCCGATGCGTACAGCAATGCTTTAGACGGTATGCAACCGACATTCAGGCAAGTCCCGCCCAGAGCGTCTCGCTTTTCCACGCAGGCGACCTTCATCCCCAATTGCGCGCAGCGAATGGCGCAGACATAGCCGCCGGGCCCGGCGCCGATAACGATAACATCATATGATTTTTCAGACATGGCAGATACTCCCTGCCGGACATTCTAGGGCGTTACGGCCATTGAGACAACGGCAAGATTACTGCGGGGGGAAGGGCGCGGGAAAAACGCTTCTCCAGCCCGGCGCGGGCGGAACGTATTTGCTGCTGGCGGCCTGATACTCCCTGACAAGCTGCAGAGCCGCCTTTTCGTCATCGACGACGTGGATATCATATTTTTCAAAATAATGCTCCGGAATGGCTTCAACCAGCGGGTCATATACCCGCGTTCGGTGGCGGCCATGACCGATTTCCGCATTCACGATAATCATTGGCCTGTTTGCGGGAATCAGCCCGGCCTCCCGCATCAGCAAGGACGCTACCAATTCCTGCACCGTTCCGGCTCCGCCTGGAAGAAACGCTTCCGCATCCGTTGTCTGCAAATCGTCCATGCGAAGAAATATGTTCGGATGAACGCATACATAGTCATTGAAATCGCACAACCCTTCGGACTGATACGTATCTTCGCACTGGATGCTGGATACGTGGTTGCGCGGCATCGGTTGCCCATCGTGTTTTTCCGCCCACCATCGCCGAAAATCATGAACGCCCATCGACGTCTCATACATGAGGCCGTCCATGCCGCCGCCATTGCGGATGGAGCACCCATATCTTGCAAGTTCGAAGGAAAAATCCCGCGCATTCTGACGCAGCCTGTTGTTTGTGGACGTCGCGGAACAATAAACGGTCACTCTGAACAAGTCATCGGGGGGCTTCTGTCCCTTTTCCCAAAACCGACTTTGCGGCAGGTTATTGGGAATATAATTCTCCATCATCTTTTGCAGCGCTTTTTCCGCGTCTTCGCGCGCATGGCAAAGCTTGAAAATATGATGCGGCTTGTCGCCCAGGAAGCCGTTCCTGTGAAGATGGGTATATATGGACAGGCAATCGTCCCAGCTGCGCTCCTGCACCCGGTTCAGGACGATAAAGGGGCTGCCGGCAATCGCAGGGTCAAAAACCTGCTTTCCGACGACAAGGGAGAAAAACGCGAACAGGCGGATGGCAAAAAACTTTTCGCGATCGTCACGGCGCTCTTCTGATGTCAGCATGAAAGCATTTGCGTCCGAGGCAAAGCGATAGAAGTTGTTCAGGGATGAAGCGATTTGAACCCGGTTGCCTTTATCATCGTATATATCATGAAGCCGGGGAATGCGCGGATCGTACTGACCGCCGTTTCCTTCCAAAAATTTATATGCGCCCTCCAACCGGTTAATGATGCCTTTGCTGGCTTTTCCGTGACCGTACGTATCCGCGCGCAAGCTATGCTGCGTACCGATTTTCCAGCGCCCCGATCTGGCGGCATCATGAAATTTAGCCCGCATGCGGGCTTGCGCGCGCGCGGCATGGTCCTCCATGCCCAACGTGAACATTGCCGCCTTCGCCGCCAGCGCCATGCTGCTCATCGTCTCTATATAGTCTGAAATTTCAGCCTTGGTGCGTCCGCCGGGCATGTTTTTCGGAACCTGATAATGCTCGGAGTATTTATAAATATCCTGCGCCGGACGCGGGTATTCCGACAGAAGATCGTTTGTCGCTGCAGTGAAGCTGTAAACGCCCCTTTTTCCATTTTCCCCAGGCATAAGGCTGGTGATAATGTAATTCGTACGATCATATGCGGTGCGATCGACCGCGCCCGGCAGACCGCCCGCGCGCCGTTTCGTTTCCATGTCGGAAAGAGACATTTCGATGCGCGCATAAAAATCTTCCAGCGACATGCTCTTGTTCACATGCGCCATTTCCGCGCCCGGCATCATCTTATAGGGGTTCAGATAGGATCGGCATTCGTCAAAAAGAGGGTGATCAAGAAAGGGTTCCGTGAACTCCAGCCCGCGATCGTCAAACCAGAGATAGGTTTTCTGAGGATCCATGCCCTTTTTGTTCCTTAATATCTCCTCCACGGCATCTGCGCCCATTTCATCGAGACGCTCCCATGCCTTCGCAACTTTCTCCATATTGTTGCCGGCATAAGATCTGCTGGTTTCCTTCGCCTCCATCGGTTTGGGAAACAGGTTGCAGAAAGGAAGAACGCGTACATTGGCTTTTTGCGTATCGAGAATGGACTGAAGTTCATGAACCTTTTTGGAATTGCGCGTCACGACAAGTATGGTCGCGCCCGGCTCGATGCGCAAAGCCGGCTCCGTTTGCGGATCGCTGCTGAAATTCCGCCCATGAGAGCGCAATATTTCCAAGGTGTCATGCGGGCCATCGGAAAAATGGACATTAAACCCTTTGCCCGTTTCCCCGGAAAGAATGCCGAGTCCCAGCCCACCAATCGCCGGATTCCAAAATCCCTGCGCCGTGTTCTGCAATATGAGAGGAATATCGGACCTTCCGCCTTCAAACCTTTCTTTCAGGATGGCAGAAAATTGCCACAGCGAATACAGGTCGCCCCGCGACAAAATCAGCGCGCCGGCCTGCGTCATTTGATCCGTCGGATTGCGGGCCGTATCGCGCAGAGCGTAATCGACTCCCAGAACCTTGAAATTCTTGATGCCTTCGTTGTGCAGGCGCTGCTCGAGGCTTTTCTGCCGCAGGACAAGCTTGTACGCCAGAGGATGGAAGCGCATATCGCCTTTCAACTCCCTTTCGCGCGCACCCTCCCCCGGCAACATCACATACGATTTTGCGCTTTCGGGTATGAAAAAACCCGCATGCATACGGGTCAATTGCTCGAACAGCCAACCCTGGGGCCCATTCGGGTCAAGGTATGGCTTTTGCCCCCCCAGAATCGCACGAAGCGTTTCTTCCGTCTGTTCCAGACGGCCGCGCAAGCCTGAGAGTTGTTCCGTTACGCTCATACGCTACCCTTTTGGCGGCCAACTCGTCCAGAAGATCAACTACGT
>JACQIJ010000100.1 GCA_016198545.1 Pseudomonadota bacterium | reverse complement strand
GCGGTTATCAAAGCTGGACATAGCCATACTCCTGTTATTATGCTGCGGACGAATCCTTTTTAGCACTGTAAATGCAGGAAAGCCATAATATATTATGGGCATCATGATGAAAACATTCTCTTCACCCAAGCGGCGGGTTATCTACGAAGGCAAGGCCAAGACTATTTTCGAGGGGCCGGAGCCCGGTACACTCGTTCAGTATTTCAAGGACGATGCGACGGCGTTCAACGGGCAAAAACATGCGTTGATTTCCGGCAAGGGCGTCCTGAACAACCGCATTTCGGCCCATCTGATGACGAAGCTGGAAGGCATCGGCATACCGACGCATTTCCTGAAATCCCTGAATATGCGCGAACAGCTTGTGCGGCAGGTGGAAATCATTCCCGTCGAGGTCGTCGTTCGCAACGTTGCCGCCGGTTCGCTGACCAAGCGGCTGGGCGTCAAGGAAGGCACGGTTCTTCAGAACCCGATCATCGAATTTTACTACAAGAAAGACGATCTTGGCGATCCGATGATCAATGAGCATCACATTATTACATTCGGCTGGGCTGATCCGTATGAGCTGGAGGAAATGGTTCATATGAGCTGGCGGGTCAACGACTATCTGAACGGCCTGTTCGCGGGCATCGGGTTGCGGCTGATCGATTTCAAGCTGGAATTCGGGCGGCTGTGGGGCGAGCACGGCGAACTTTATTTGTTGCTTGCCGACGAGATATCGCCCGATAACTGCCGCCTGTGGGATGTGACGACCAATGAAAAGCTGGACAAGGATCGCTTCCGGCAGGATCTCGGCAACGTGATCGAGGGCTACCAGCAGATTGCGGAGCGGCTTGGCCTGGTACCGAAGGGCGGCATCATCGAGGGCGGCAATGTCAATGAACAGCTCGCCGCTTCACTGGGCGAAATCGACAACGAACTGGCGCGGGAGCGCAAGCTGCGCGGCCTGAAGCCGGGCAAACCGCGGAAGGTGTAGTGATGAAAGTCAACGTCCACGTCATGCTTAAAAACGGCGTCCTCGATCCGCAGGGAAAGGCTATCGGTCATGCGCTTCACGGCATGGGGTTTGCCGAGGTCGGCGATGTGCGGCAGGGCAAGGTGATAGAACTTGAAATCGCCGACGGCACCGACAAAAAGCGCATTGCTGAAATGTGCGAAAAACTTCTTGCCAACACGGTAATCGAAGATTACCGGATCGAAACGGCATCCTGAATCTATGAACTACCTCCATCAAATCCCCCGCATTCGCGACGGGCTTGAGTGTTTCCTTGAAAAAGACCCCGTTTTCAAAAAATCAGGGATTGCCCTGTCGGAAATAGGCTGGCCCTATATGGGACCGGGCTTTCCGGGGCTGGCCCGCATCATCGTCGGGCAGCAGGTTTCGATGCAGGCGGCGCAGACGATATGGGCGCGCGTCGAAAAAAGCCTGCCCTGCGTTACGCCGAATGCAATTCTGGCGTTGAAGGATGATGATATGCGCGCGCTGGGCCTGAGCCACCAGAAGGCGTCCTACATTCGTAATCTCGCGCAGGCCGTCAGGGAAGGGATTTTCAATCCCGATGCGTTGGAGGATGCTTCCGATGAAGAGGTATTTAAGGCCGTGACGGCGCTGAAAGGCCTTGGCGGATGGAGTGCGCAGATGTATCTTATGTTCGGTCTCGCGCGGCCCGATATATGGGCGCCGGGGGATCTGGGGATTCAGGAAGGACTTAGAGTATACCTGAAGAAAAAAACGCGGCCGTCGCCGGAGCAGACGGAAAAATACGGCGCGCGCTTCGCGCCACATCGAACCGCGGCATGTTTGCTGCTGTGGCGGTTGAAAGCAAAAATGGACGAAAGGGAAAAGCCATGATCAAAATATCTTCCGTTGCGACAAAAAATCCTGCGGCGCGGGGCAGGGGCATGAAGGTTTCATATGACTGGCGGAAAACGGAAGCCGGGGATTTGCTGATCGCCGTCTGCGGCGGCAATCTTTGCTATCTTGGCATGGACGGCGCCGGCGGGCGGGAGCGCGCAGAGAAAAAGATGAAGACGCATTTTCCAGCCGCCGCTTTCACGAATAAGAAAATAGAGCCGGCGTTTGCGGCCAAAGTCGTGAAGGCATGGCAGGAAAAGGGAAGCGTCGGCGTCACCCTGTACGGGACGCCGTTCCAGATGACGGTCTGGCGCGCGCTGACGGATATTCCGCGGGGCTCAGTCTGCACGTACGGCGATATCGCCCGGAAGATTAGAAAGCCGCGCGCTGTGCGCGCTGTCGGCACGGCCGTGGGCGCAAACCCCGTTTCGCTGCTGGTTCCCTGCCATCGCGTTCTGCCCGCCGCCGGCGGCGTAGGTAATTATGGATGGGGCGCGGATGCGAAAAAGGCGCTGCTTAAAAAAGAAAAGGCAAAAGTTTCTTAAAGCCCCAGAACATTTCTCATCGTGTACAGGCCGTATTTCTGATCCTTTAGCCACAACGCGGCCTTGATCGCGCCGCGGGCGAATAATACGCGGTCGCCCGCTATGTGGCGCAGCTCGATGATTTCCCCTTCTGTCATGAAGCTTACGGTGTGGTCGCCGACCGTATCGCCGCCGCGGCGCACGGCAAAGCCTATCGTGCTGGCCTCGCGCTCGCCCTTGCGGTCGAAAACGAATTTTTCCTTATCCTTGCGGGCTTTTGACGCCGCCTTGCCCAGCGCAAGGGCCGTTCCCGATGGCGCATCGATTTTGTATTTATGATGCGTCTCCAGTATCTCGATATCCCATTCCGGGCCGAGGCGCGATGCCATCTGCTCGATGAAGACCAGCAGAAAATTCACGCCGAGGCTCATGTTCGCGGCATACACAATGGGTGCTTCCTTCGCGGCGTCGCGCAGTTCCTTTTCCTGCGCATCGGTCAGGCCCGTCGTACCGATCACCAGCGGCTTGTGGTGCTTCGCCGCCAGCCAGGCGTGCTTTGCCGTCGTCTCCGGTGTCGTGAAATCGATCAGTGCGTCCGCGCGTTTGAACAATTCATCGGCATCGTGCGTGACGAAAAAATCCGCTTCCTCCGGCAGGCCGGGACGCACCGTGCCGCCGGCCAGTTCCGTGCCGGGGCCGAAATGCCG
>JACQIJ010000099.1 GCA_016198545.1 Pseudomonadota bacterium | reverse complement strand
CTGTACATCAGGGAAAGATACTTTTCACCTCTGTCGCAGAGAAGGGTGAGGATATTTTTTACGGAAGAATTGTCTTTTTTGATCTTTCTGGCTGCCCAGTAATTTGCGCCGGAACTGGGGCCGACGAAAAGCCCTTTTTCGCGCGCCATGCGCCGGGCTTCCTCGATGGCGACGTTGCTGTCGACGCTGATGATGCCGTCGACTTCCTTTTTATGGCGCGCATAGATGGTCGGGATGAAGCCGTCCGAAATGCCTTCGATTTTGTGATCGGCAACGATGCAGCATTCGATGGTACGCGATTCGGTCGGCTCCATCGCGAAGACTTTTATATCCGGGTTATGCCACTGGCGCAGCGCTTGCCCGATGCCGACGAGCGTGCCGCCCGTTCCGACGCCCTGAACGACAGCATCGATTTTTATTCCGGCTGCGTCAATTTGCGCGATAATCTCGCGGCCCAGCCATTCGCGGTTTTCCTCAACGTTCCATTCATTGTCGAATTGCGCCGGGCAGTAATAGCCATCCTGCTTGCCCAGCCGTATCGCTTCGGCGCGGGCATCGTTGACCTGAAAATGGCCAATAAACTTTATTTCCGCGCCGAAACCCTTTGATATGCGCAAGCGCTCATTGGAATACCCCTCCGGCATCAGGACGAGCATTTTGTATCCCTTGACGGCGGCGATCATGGAAAGAGCATTGCCCGTGTTGCCGCTGGTGGCTTCGACGATCGTATCGCCGGGTTTCAGAAGGCCTTCGGCCTCGGCCTTTTCTATCATGTAATTGGCCATGCGGGCCTTGATGGATCCGGAGGGGTTTGTGAACTCTCCCTTGGCGAAGATGCCGTCTTCAAGCCGGAATAGCGGCGTATTGCCGATGGTGTCGAGTATGCCGGGAAACGGGCCGCCCCGTTCCTTGTCTTTGCGGATTGCCGGAGCGGCGCTCATGGATCAGCGCGGCATCCGCGGCTTGGCGGGTTTCGCGGTAATCTGCCGTACGCCGAACGGATCGGGCGACGGCTCCGGCTTCGGCTCTACATACGGAACAGGATGCTCCGCCGGTCCGGTGTAGTCGGCCCCGTAATGGTTGACCTGCTCAATATCGCTGCGGACCACGTACATTTCTTCCAGCTGCTTGGCGATGTCGGCCGTAATGAATCGTTTTTTCCGCGCCTCGGCGATCATATTGAGATAGTTTTCGGATTGCGTCAGCGTGTTGGAGTCGACGAATTTTGGCAGTACGGCCGCGGCGGCCTGGGAAAATGAATCGTGATTGTGTTCTTTCTTGTCCGCAATGCGCTGGGCAATGGCGATAGCGGCCTGTCTTCTCATATCGCGCTCTATCAGCCGCCCGCCAGATGCGAGGCGCATGCCGTCATCCACAGCTTCGGTAAGAATATCGCGCTGGGCGACGGCGGCGCGCGTGATGATCCTGTCCATGATGTCTTTCGCGCGCGTTACCAGTCTGCCGACTTCATAACTGTTGCGTTCGGGCTGGGCTTTCTTGATGGACTCTCCCATTTCCTCAAGGGCGGTATGCGCCATTTTGGAGCATTGCGCCGGACCTGATTTCTCCCTGAATGTCAGGCGTACGATTTCTTTCATCTTGTTCCAGATTTCAGGCACGTCCAGATGGTGAATGTCCGGAAGGTGGCCTTCGAAGACCTCGCCCTTGACGGCCCTTTTCAGCTCATGCAACGCGACGTTCTTAAATTCCCTGTTCGCTTTTTTATGAACCTTGTAAACCTCGTCAGCAATCGACTGCAATATAGAGGGCATTTTGTCGTTCAGCTTGGCATTGGTTTTTGCCAGTTTGCGCAGCTTTTTCTCGTGCGGGAGAGCTTTCTCCGCAAGTTCGAGCGCACTTTCAAGCCGCGCCAGATAATTTTCCTTTCCCTTCGGCACGAACATGCCGGCCGTCAGGTGGTCGCGCACCTCGCCTTTCGCGCTGATGGCGTATGCCACGCGCTTGTCCAGATTGTGCGAGGGGGGGCTCAACGGGCGCTTGCCGGACGATAGAATCGAACCGGCGCCAAGGGCCATGAGCGCGGGTCGCGATACGGCCTTGAATTCTTCCGGCAGATTGACTTCCGATGCCCACCATGCCGCGCCGTACATCATCGGCATCATCGAGCGCGGGAAGGAAACGGGCCGGGTCATCAGCTTGAGCGGGGCAGGGAAGTTGGCCGTCAGTTCCCACAACGCGCCTTCCGCCCGGTGCAGACAGTAAGCGGCCGCCCACTGCATCAGGGGCTTGTCTTCCCTGCGGCGTCCTTCGGTGTGCCAGCGGCGCAGGACCTGCGAGGCGATATAGAGGTGTGAGGCCGTATCGCCCAGCAGCGCCGAAATGCGTTCCTTGCGCATGAGGGACGATTGCAGGGTCAGCATCGCAATGTTGGACGTATAGGCGAATGCGTGGGCCAGGCGGTTTATATGCTGGTAGAACCGCACATCCGGTCCTTTCAGTTTTTCCGAATCGATTTTTGGTACCGAGGCGAACCGTCCGTTCGTCAGGCCCAGCGTCACGCCGGCAACGGCGTTGCTGAAGATGGAGCCGACATGCTTTATCGCCAGTTCGCCCGCTTTCTCCATGTTTTCTTCCCGGCCGGCCTTCATTTCCTCCAGGACATAGGGATGCGCCATGAACGCGCCCTGGCCGAAAAT
>JACQIJ010000122.1 GCA_016198545.1 Pseudomonadota bacterium | reverse complement strand
GCTTACTTCAGGGCAGGGCCGCCGATGGGCTTTTCAATGTCTATGGAGGGAGCAAGCGGCGGCGGCGGGCCTGGGACAATCAATAAGGAAAGAGATTCCAGACGTGCGCTTGTTTCAGGTGTGAGGGCCAGCTTATTCATCGCTTTTTTGCACCATTCCAAAGTTTATCAGGTTGTTAACGGCTCTGTTATCCGTTGCCGCCGGACCGTTGTAGAGACTGTCAAAAATCTCCTGCCTTGTCACGCTCTTTTTTCCTCCAACCACGGATAATATTTTAACGTCGCGCAGGGTCGGTTTATGACTGCCAAACAGACGGGTCAGATTTCCAATAAAGTCCTTCAATAGACTGCGGTTGTTATTGAAATATCTCAATGCATACCCAAGATTGGTCTTTGCATAGCCGCACGTATAGAGCAGAACGGCGCGCGCATCGTCCGGGCCTGGCTGACGCAAGATGCAGCCGTGGTCGTAAAGCCATTCCACGTCGCGATTCAGAGCTGATTTATGCAGGTCCAGCCGCGCCATGATATCCGCTTGCGTCGTTCCGGGATTTTCATCGATGTCCGTCAGGATAAGCGCGCGGCGCAACGGGCAGGACGGATCGCCCCCCAAGGCGTCAACAAGGTGATCGGTAACGCTCGCTATAGCGTCCATACGCAACGGCGCAGACACGGTATCCGCATGTTCCTGCTTCAGTATAGGCATGGTGATGATTTTAGCATATAGCAGGGAAAAAATAAAACTTATGCCGCAGCCGCTTTTTTGCCGTAGCCGACTTTGTGCATCTTCTCCGCCGTATCCAGCATGCGGTTGGAAAATCCCCATTCATTGTCGTACCAGCTCATCACCCGTACCAGCGTGCCGTCGATGACGGTTGTGCCCTCAAGTGAAAAGACGGAGGAGAGCGGGTTGTGGTTGAAGTCGGATGACACCAGCGGCTCGCTGTATGCGCCCAGCACGCCTTCCAGATCTCCGCCGACATATTTTGCGATGATTTTGTTCACTTCTTCTTTCGTCGTCGGACGTTTGGTGGTGAACTTGAAATCGACCAGCGATACGTTCGGCGTCGGCACGCGTATCGCCACGCCGTCCAGTTTTCCTTTTAGCTCGGGCAGAACCTTGCCGACGGCCTTCGCGGCGCCCGTGGATGTCGGGATCATATTCGTGGCGGCGGCGCGGGCGCGGTGCAGGTCCTTGTGCATCGTGTCCACGGTGCTCTGGTCGCCGGTGTAGCTGTGGATCGTCGTCATGAAACCATGCTCGATGCCGATCTCCTTGTTCAGCGCATAGGCGACGGGCGCAAGGCAGTTCGTCGTGCACGAGGCATTCGAGACGATGATGTGGTCGGCGCTCAGTTTGTCGCTGTTCACGCCGTAGACGACCGTAATGTCCTCGTCTGTCGCCGGGGCGGAGATCAGGACTTTCTTTGCGCCCGCCGCGATGTGCTTCATTGCACCGTCGCGGGCGGTAAAAATGCCCGTGCACTCGAACACGATGTCGATGCCCATGTCTTTCCAGGGCAGCGTCGCCGGGTCGCGCGCGGACACACATTTGACCTTGTGTCTGCCTGCCACCAGTGTATCGCCTTCCGCCTTCACCTCGAACGGGGACTGGCCATGCACGGAGTCGAATTTCAAAAGGTGGGCGTTGGTCTTGACGTCGGCCAGGTCGTTGATGGCGACGATCTCGATATCCTTCCGACCCGATTCAACCCATGCGCGGAATACCAGCCGTCCGATGCGTCCAAACCCGTTGATAGCTACTTTTGCTGCGGTCATGTTTTTCTCCTGTCAGTTAAACTAAGCACACGTTGTTTCACAAGCTGCCGGTTTTTCAGGCATTTTTTTACCACGGCATCTATTCTCTCATTTTCTCTTTAACGGCTTCAACTACAGCCTCTGCCGTAATTCCAAAATGCTTGTACAGATCCTTTGCGGGCGCAGACTCGCCAAATCCCGTCATGCCGATGAAGATGCCGTGCGGGCCGATCAGGCGATCCCAGCCGAAACGGACGGCGGCCTCAATGGCGACTTTTATGGATTTGTTGCATAGGATGTTTTCCTGATATGCGCTGTCCTGCTCAAAAAACAGGTTCATGCACGGCACGGAAACCACACGCGTCTTGATGCGCCCTTCCTCCAGTTCCCGCTTTGCCTGCATGGCGATTTCGACTTCGGATCCGGAGGCGAAAATCGTGACCTGCGGTTCGTCGCCGTCGCAGTCGTCCAGAATGTAGGCTCCCTTCGCGCACAGGTTTTCGTTGCTGTTCTTTCGCAGGGTTGGAAGTCCCTGCCGCGTCAGGGAAAGCAGGGAGGGGCCGTTCTTTCTCTGCAGGGCAAGCTGCCAGCATTCCGCCGTTTCAACGCCGTCGCAGGGACGCATGACAAGAAGATTGGGGATGGCGCGCAGCGCGGCCAGATGTTCGACCGGCTGGTGCGTCGGCCCGTCTTCGCCAAGACCTATGGAATCGTGCGTCATGACGTGAACGACACGCTGTTTCATCAGGGCGCCCAGTCTTATGGCGGGGCGGCCGTAATCCGCGAATTGCAGGAAAGTTCCGGCATAGGGGATAATGCCGCCGTGCAGCGCCATGCCGTTCATGATGGCGGCCATGCCATGTTCGCGTACGCCGTAATATATGTATTGGCCATTATAATGGTTTGACGGCGTAATGACGTCCGGGCCTTCGACTTTGGTGTTGACCGATCCGGTCAGGTCCGCCGACCCGCCGATGAGGGAAGGGACGGCCGGCACAAGTTTTTCAAGAACCTTGCCCGATGTCTGGCGCGTGGCCATTTTCGGCTTTTCCTTCGCAAAGCTTTCCTTGACGGAAGCGATAAGCGGCGCGATCAGCGTGTTGACGTCCCCGTCCATCGTTTTCAGGAAGTCGCTTTTGAACCTGTTGTCGACCAGCCTGTGTTCCCACTCGTTATATTCGCCGTAATTGCGCTGTCCTGCGGCGCGCCACATCATCATGACGTGTTCGGGAATCTCGAACGGCGCATGGGGCCAGCCCAGCTTCTCCCGCGCGCCCGCGATTTCCTTCTCCCCGAGGGGGGAGCCGTGGGAGGATGCCTTGTCCTGCTTCGTCGGCGCGCCGTAGCCTATGTGGGTTTTGCAGCAGATGATGCTGGGCGTTTCCGTTGCGCGCGCGCGGGCAATGGCGGCGTCGATCTTCGCGGTGTCGTGCCCGTCTATGGTCTGAACGTCCCAGCCGTAGGACTCGAAACGCTTTTTCACGTCATCGGAATAGGAAAGCGATGTCGGGCCATCGATCGAGATTCCGTTGTCATCATAAAGCACAATAAGGCGTGACAGCTTCAGGTGGCCTGCCAGCGCGCAGGATTCGTGGCTGACGCCTTCCATCAGGTCGCCGTCGCTGGCGATGACGTATGTGTAATGATCGACAATATCCCCGCCGAAGCGTCCATTCAGAATGCGCTCGGCCAGCGCCATGCCGGCAGCGGTCGAAATGCCCTGGCCCAACGGCCCGGTTGTCATTTCAATGCCACATTCATGATCCACTTCCGGGTGCCCGGGCGTGCGGCTTTTCAATTGCCGGAAGTTCTTGATTTCATCAAGAGTCATCTTCTGGTAACCGGTCAGGTACAGAAGGCTGTAAAGAAGCATGGAGCCGTGGCCTGCGGATAGAACAAAGCGGTCGCGGTCGTGCCAGTCCGGGTGGCGGGGGTCGAATTTCAGATATTTCGAAAACAGCACGGTGGCGACGTCTGCCATGCCCATCGGCATGCCGGGATGGCCTGATTGCGCTTTTTCCACCGCGTCCATCGAAAGGGCGCGGATGGCATTGGCCATATCCCTGTAGCTGAACCCTTCTTTCTGCTTTTCCGGCTTATCTTTTTTCACGGTGGCTGAAAACATCCTCATGATACTGTTCCCCGAATGGCTGAAATCAATATTGCGTAGAATGCCGCTCCGGAAAAGATACGTCAACAGTAATGGTTAACGAGCCGATTCGTGATTTCACCAGGATAGATGTGAAAAGCGCAGCCCTCTATTGACCTTCTCATGCGCGGATTGCTATTGAATCTGAGATTCACTGCGCAGTTGTATGTTTTTAACAGGAAAAAGGGCGGTCATAAATGTCAGCAATCCATCAGGCGCTGGGACGTTTGTTCGATTCGATTGAAAATCTGGAGGGGGCTGCCGCGGGGCAGGCGCGTGCGCTGAAACAGATGCAGCAGCAGGATCTTTTCAACCGCATGGCCACAAGCAAACAGGCCGATGCGCTTATCAAGGTCGATCCGGCGCTGCTTGCGAAGAAGCTTGATGGCGCGATAATGAAAATCGAGCAAGTGCTTAACGAAGGGAGGGCATAATGGGAGAGGTCAGTCTGGCAATACATGGCCGCAATTACGGCGTTGCCTGCGATGACGGGCAGGAACCGCGTGTTTCCAAACTGGGTGTTTATGTTGACCGCCGTTTGCGCGAAATCGCGGCAGCCGGCGCGGCATCGAATGAATCTCACTTGCTGGTGCTGACGGCCATTGTTCTGGCCGATGAAATTCAGGAATTGCGGGAAATGTTGCAGAATGCAAAAGCCAATAGCAATATCAAGCCTCCTGTCCCCGTTCAGCAGGGGATAAGCCGAGAGGAAGAAGAACAGATCGTAGAGGCCATCGACCATCTGGCTTCGCGCATCAATACCGTGGCTCTGAGATTGCAGGAAATTCAGTAGGAAAGAGGAGCAGCAGATTTCCAGGGGTTTCTGTCAGCCCAGGTCATTGTGGATTTTCATGAATCATATATCTGTTGTCGTTTAGATTAAGAACCGGACACTTCTCAGTATCGTCACCTCCGCCTTGGACGGGGGGCTGGATCGGCCAGAAGAAACCCGCGCGGGCTCTTTTGGGAATGTAAGGTGTTATTACGGATTACGTCCGGGACGCTCGCCCAGCGCCGGACAGCTTTCTTGAAATTTTTCAGCAGCGCCAATGGTCTTCAGAGCGGAAATGGCCGGTATTACCCGGCCACTCCATGTTATCGCAAATTTCAGCCCGCTTCTCTGCGGCCGCGGTCGCGGTCTCTGTCCCTCCCGCCCCGGTCGCGGCCTCTGCCGCCGCGGTCACGGTCGCCGCGATCTCCTCGCGGAGCGCGTTCGGCAGGCGGCGGCATGTCTATGGTGGCGCCGGTCTGCTGGTCGACGCGCTTGAGCGACAATTTGATTTTGCCGCGTTCGTCGAAACCGATGACCAGGACTTTCACCGAATCGCCCTCTTTTACGACGTCTGTGGTTTTTTCGACGCGTTGCGGGGCCAGTTCGGAGATGTGGACGAGGCCGTCCTTGCTCGGCATGAAGTTCACGAAGGCGCCGAAATCGGCGATTTTCACGACCTTGCCTTCATAGACGCGGCCCACTTCCGGTTCGTCCGTGATTCCGCGTATAATATGAACGGCGCGTTCGATCGCGGCGAGATCCGTGGCCGCGATCTTGATCGTGCCGTCGTCCTCGATATCGATTTTCGTGCCTGTGGTTTCCACGATCTCGCGGATGACCTTGCCGCCGGTGCCGATGACTTCACGAATTTTGTCCTTCGGAATGGTCAGGGTCACGATCTGCGGCGCGTGCTTGGACAGTTCTCTGCGCGCCTCGGTGATGGCTTTCGCCATTTCGCCAAGGATATGCATGCGGCCTGCCTGCGCTTGCTCCAGTGCAATCTGCATGATTTCCTCGGTGATCGAGGTAATCTTGATGTCCATCTGCAGGGAGGTTACGCCTTCGCGCGTCCCTGCGACCTTGAAGTCCATGTCGCCGAGGTGATCCTCATCGCCCAGGATATCCGACAGAACGGCAAAGTCCTTGCCTTCCTTGATAAGCCCCATCGCGATGCCTGCGACCGGCTTGGCCAGCGGCACGCCTGCATCCATCATGGCGAGCGACGATCCGCAGACCGTGGCCATCGAGGAGGAGCCGTTGGACTCGGTGATCTCCGATACCACGCGGATGGTGTAGGGGAACTCTTCCACTTTCGGCAGCAGCGGGTTGATCGCCCGCCACGCCAGCTTGCCGTGGCCGATTTCGCGGCGGCCGGGGCTGCTCATGCGGCCCGCTTCGCCGACCGAGTAGGGAGGGAAGTTGTAATGCAGCATGAAGCGTTGCTTGTATTCGCCTGCGAGCGCATCGATGATCTGCTCATCCTGTCCCGTGCCCAGCGTCGTGACCACGAGGGCCTGCGTTTCGCCGCGGGTGAACAGGGCGGAGCCGTGCGCGCGGGGCAGAATGCCCACTTCCGCCACGATCGGGCGCACCGTCTTCGTGTCGCGTCCGTCGATGCGGGTTTTGGTCTTCAGGATATTGCCGCGCACGATGTCGGCTTCCAGTTCCTTGAACTTCGCCGTCACGACCTGTTCGGTCACGCCGGTTTCGTCGTTCTTCAGCGTTTCAACCGCTTTCGCGCGTAGCTCGGATACGGCGGCAACGCGGTCCTGCTTGACTGTAACCTGGTAAGCCTTGCTAAGGTCGTTTTCATATTTTTTCAGGCCATCGGAGAGTTTTTTGATGTGGTCCGGCGTTTCCGGCACGTCCCACGGTTCTTTCGCGCACATTTCGGCCAGTCCGATAATGCCGTCGATAACGGCCTGGAACGCGTTCCAGCCATGCATGACGGCGCCGAGCATGATATCCTCCGGAAGCTCTTTCGCTTCGGATTCCACCATCAGCACGCCTTCCTGCGTGCCGGCGACAACGAGATCAAGGACCGATTCACTCTGTTCTGCCAGCGTGGGGTTCAGGATGTAATTGCCATCTCTGTAACCGACGCGCGCGCCGCCGATAGGTCCCATGAACGGAATGCCCGAAACGGTCAGCGCGGCGGAGCAGCCGATCATCGCGACGATATCCGGATCGTTTTCAAGATCGTGCGCCAGTACGGTGGCTATAACCTGCACTTCGTTCAGAAAGTTTTTCGGGAACAGCGGGCGAATAGGGCGGTCGATCAGGCGGCTTGTCAGCACTTCCTTCTCGCTCGGCCTTCCTTCGCGTTTGAAGAATCCGACGGGGATTTTGCCCGCGGCGAACGCTTTTTCCTGGTAATGGACGGAAAGAGGGAAGAAATCCTGCCCCGGCTTCGTCGTTTTTGCGCCGACGACGGTGCAGAGCACGGTCGTGCCGCCCATCGTCGCCATGACGGCCCCGTCGGCCTGCCTTGCGACTTTCCCTGTTTCGAGAATCAGCGGCTTGCCGCCAAAGTCGATTTCTTTACGGTAAACTTTAAACATCAGTCATTTTTCCTTTCATAGTAACTGTGCGGACGCGGCCTCCGCCCAATGCGGAGAGTGCGCCCTTCTTTCAACTCTGTATGGATGGCTGGAAGAGATATTCGGTGGACAGCTGACAGCGGCTCGGACGAGATTGTGTGTGTGGGGAGCCGCTGTCAGCAGTCGACCGTAAAACCTTTCCGGCCATCCTTACTTGAATTTACGCATGTTAAATG